>JAYVEJ010000431.1:0-4492 GCA_043748885.1 Luteolibacter sp.
TTCCCCACCGTTAGATGGCTCGCTGCCAGTGGTCCGCGCGAGTGCGGTGGTGGTCGCGCCGGCGATGGTCCCGACGGTCACCGTGCCAAGGCCGGAAAAGCGGCTGTCATCCTTGAAGGTGGCGAGCGAACTCGAGGAGCCATAACTGCCATTTGGCTTAGCCGCACCCGCGTCGTATGTCAGCGCGGAAATCTGCCGGGTGCCGATGAAATCGAGCTGCACTTTAGCCCCGGTTGTGATGTCCAATGGGCCGCTTCCTAACGAATTGGACCGCGACAAAGCGAGCGTGCCGGCCTGCACTTTGGTGGCACCGCTGTAGGTATTGACACCTGATAGAGTCCATGAGCTGAACCCCGACTTGGTGACGCTGGTGGCCACTTGGCCGGCGGTGCCGAGCACGCTATCACCGATGCTGCCGCTGATTTCGCCGCGGCCCGGGTTGGTGCCGGTGGCCGCTGAGTTGACTTGGGTCAAGATGAGGGTCTTGCGATTATCCACCCCGGCGGTGCCGGGGCTGGAAATGTCGCTGGTGAATTTCAAAAGCCCACTCTCGCCGCGAGTGGTCGGGAAACCGGCGCTCGTTCCCGACTGGAGGATCGTTGCGCTGCCGGTCGTTCCTGCCAGCTTGATGACGCGGTCGGTGGTTTCCCCCGAGCCGTCGTAGGCGAGGGTGCCGCCGGTGCCGCCCGCGCCGAGCGAAATGGTGCCGTTAGCGATGGTCGTTGGCGCACCGAGGCTGCTGTTCGCCGTGCCGCCGGTGATCCGGTTTAGGGAGGAAACTTGCACTCCGCCGGCTTGCACGCTCAGGGCACCGGTGAAGGTGTTAGCGCCGGTGAGGCGGATCGGCCTGACCGATGTGCCGAGCTTGGTCAAGGTGCCTGTTCCGCTCACCACACCATTGAGAGAGAGAGAGCCATCCGAGCCTCCCACATCGACCGTCGAGTTTCCTAACAAGGTGACAGGCCCATTCCATGCATCGTCACTCCAGCCGTTGCCGGTCGCCACCTTGCCGCCGTTCAGCGTCAGGCTGCCCGTGATCTGATTGCGATCCATTTGCAGCTCGGCCCCACTTTGAATCGTGACATTGACCGAACCTGCGCCGCCGAGCGGGGATGGATTCTGCAATCCGCAATACACCGAACCGGCGCTGATCAGCGTGCCGCCGGTGTAGGTGTTGTTGCCCAGGGTGCTCAGTGTGCCGCCGTTCGTCTTGGTCAGCTTGCCAGCACCCGAGATCACGCCGCCAATGACGACAGCCCCAGTGCCGCTGCCGCCGAGGGTGGTGTCGGCCACCAGATTGAGGGGCGAACTGAGGGTGACCTCGCTGACCGAGTTCTGATTGATCTGCGGCAGGGTGGCACCGTTAGCGGCGAGCCGGATGCTATTGGTGGCCGCGATCGTCACGGCGTTGCCGAAGTTGAGCTTGTTGACGACGTAGTTCGCGCTCAAATCATTAGTGGTGGTGACGGCCTGGTTGAAATTGAAGGTGTAGTAGGACTGGCCAATGGTCGCCGGACGGAGGCCGTTGCTGAGGTCATTGGTCCACTTCGAGCTGTCGCTCCAGTTTCCGCTACCGGTCGTCCAAGTGAAGATCGAAGCCACTGCACCTTGGGTGACCGTCACCGTATAAACTTGAGTGGAAGTGTCCTCAGCGGTGATTGTGTAGGTCTGCGGGCTGGTAAAATTGCGCGTGGTGCCGGATGCCGGACTGCCAGTGGCCAAGGCGGAAACCGTGTAGGTCGGAGCCAGGGCAGTCACGTCGGTGCCAGTCGGCACGGTCACGCTGATGTTGGTGCCGGAAATGATGCCATCGGGCTGGCCCGGAAAAACGAAGGTCAGAATGTTCTTCGCCGTGCCCAGCGCGGGAGTCGCAGTGACGATGGAGGAATACGCACTCGAACCTATCGCATTAGTCGCCGACACCTTGAAATCGTAAGAAGTGTCATTGGTCAGGCCGGTGACGGTGTAGGGCGAGACCGTCACGCCGTTGACCACCTGCTCCGTGCCGCCGACGGTGGGTTTATACGATACGCTGTAACTCGTGGCTCCGGACACAGCAGGCCAGCTCACACTAACGGCCCCCGAATACACGGGCGTTGCCGCCACTCCGGTCGGCACCGTCGGCGGGGCTGACGCGGGATAGGCCGCGGCCAACCCGTATTTGGCGGACAGATAGGTGCCGACTTGAAGCTCCTCGCCACCTGTCAAAGCGCGGTTGTAGATCAGGATTTCCGCGATGTCACCCTGCCAACTCCCGTGGTAAATTCGGTCCTGACAGATATTATTGGCCTGCACGTTGTCGGCAGTCACAAGGGAGACCAATTGGAAACTCCCGGATGGCAGCGCGGTCGTGGTCCCGTTAATGGCGTTACCCATCAGCTTGGTGGTCCCATTCATGATGTTCGCGTCGGCATTAGCGCTATCCCACAGCGGGCCGTTGGCGCTGGCTCGATGGAATTGGTAGGTGCTGTTGTTGCTGTCCCCGAGCAGGAAGTGGCCGTCGCTCAAGCCGGCGTTTTCTTTGAGCACCCAGAAGACGGTGCGGATGGTCGTAATGCGGGTGAACTGGAAGTAGTCGCCGGTGTTGCCGCCGCCCGAGTTGAAACGCACCACCGGTTGGCCATTGAGTGCATCGGTCACATACATCGGATAACCCGTGCTCGACCCGACCTGGCGCACGGCGTTATTGCCCAGACCGGAGGTATCCGCCCAAGTGCCGAGCTGCGAACCGGTGGTTGTTCCGGTGATCTGGGAGGCATCCATGCGGAGTACCAAACCGCTGGTGACGGGCAACTGTGCGTGGGCGGACGACGCCAATCCCACCAATGCCGCTGCCCCTAGGTACACGGCAAGGGCAGTCTGTTTCAGGGCACTTGTTAGTGAGTCGATGGCGCGGAGTGGGTTCATGGGAATTTCTTCGAAGATGGGTCTGAAATTTTGCCCTAGTCGGCGGTTGATTTTACTCATCGGCGTTGGGTCTTAAACGGTAAAACTAACCTAAAAAGGCGACAAGCGCGCGAGCATCTCTCGATTCCATGACCGCGCAACGGTTCAATTCTCACAAACTGGGTCGCCTGATGGCCTACTTTGTGGCTTGTGACACGACGCCCCACTATTTGGTTTCCTCCGGGTTTCTGAGTTCCACGGCGTCGATCCCGAAGTAGTGGCCTGTTGATTTGGGATTTTTTCCGACCACCTCCACTTTCATGCGGATCACGTTGCCGTCGGGTGCCTGCACTCCGAGGTCGATGGGAGCGCCGGGATGGGAGGCGGGGTCGTAGCCATCCCAGCCGCGCTTTACGCATGTGCCGTTCACATAGAAATCCAGAATCCCGAAATCATGGGAGATCGTGGGATAGTCCCGGGAGCGTAGGCGCGGTAGTTGATGAGACAGAAGAAGGAATCGCCCCCGCGCGTGACCTTGCAGCTTTTTCTGAAAGGAATCGGCAGATAGAGCACCCCGGCGCGCACGGTGGTTTGTGCGAATGGCGGTTTGATGCTGCCCTTGCCGGTGAGCAACTCGATCATGCTGCCCTGAATGCGCGGCGTGCTTTCGCCATCGATATAGATCCCGATATCGGTGCCTTCGCGGTCGCCGAGGCTCTGATAGAAAAATGGGGTCCAGAGGCGGGTGAGCACGCCGGGGCCGTCATGCTCCATCAGCACGGACTCGATCCGGCCCTCGTTGGTTTCCTTGCGGATTTCGAAATTGCAGTCGGAGTTCGCAAACCAACCGTTGGGATCGTCGGGAGTCATGGAGGCCCGGTTGTAGCTGCTGGATTGCAGGGACAAGTATTCGGTCGCAGGCCAATGCGTAACCACCGAGCGGTCTATCATTTCGCGCAGTAGCGAAGAGAAAGTGACTTCGCCATGGGCGGTCGCGATGCACAGGAGCGGCAGGAAAAAACGAAGTCGCATGAGAGAATGTTAGAGTTGGGTGATTTTTACGCGAAGAAAGCCCTTGCCGGGGAGTCCTTTGGACCCCCTGGAGGATGAAGGTATGGTATTTCCAGCCACTGGTTCCAAGATCAGGGAGGCCGGTGACGGAAGGCTCGAGGGCAATCGGAGCTTCGATCACGCTGGCTTCATCCAAATTGAGATCCGCAGTTCCTTCAACCTTATAGCGGATGCCGTCGATGGTGGCCGTCGGTGACGGAGAGCCGACAAACTGAGCAGCGGTGTGCACGGCGAGAGTGAGCGTCAATTCCCGCCCCGCCGCCCTCGCCATTGCTCCAGATGAAATCAAAGTCGTCGATGGAGTCGATGCGGACCCAGCTTTCCGCCCCGAACGATCCGCCAGTCTCCATGGAAAGCTGGCCACCGCCATTGGGACTGCGGGCCACATAGTTCGGTTTGGTGTCACCAGAGTTGCGGAGTCAGCACCAGAAAAGCGCTAGTCCGAGCCACTCGGCGGCACCACGGTTCCGGTAATAACCATTGCTGTCAGCGTAGGCCACCACGACCCCAACGGATTGAGCATGATCTAGCTATC
>JAYVEJ010000432.1:0-1624 GCA_043748885.1 Luteolibacter sp.
GGCGCGGCGATGAAGGAATGTTTCAAGTCTCCCAGCGCATCGAGCGCAGTTAGGTCCGCCCGCACCAAGTCCGATAGCCGCAGATAGATCACAAATTTCCTGAACAACTGATGCAGCAAGGCCCGCCCCAGTCGTTCGCCCGTGCGCCTGGGTAACAGCAAGTGCAAGGGGCCACCGATCAGCGTCAACAAGCCGCCGAAAATACCCCAATAAAGCAGGCCCAAGGCCATCATCACATAGTCCCATGGGGCACGCAGCCACCAGCGGAGCGTCATCGCTTCCTGCGAATGGAGGGTGAGACTACGGGGATCGGTGGATGGCACTTGGCCTGAGGCTAGTGACGATTTTTCACGCGGTCGATTTGATTTTTCCGGGCTATCGGCTTGCGACCGCTCAGATTGGTCGAGCGTGAAAACATTTTCAGAGAAGCCTGCAATCACTGGCACTGGGTCTTGCAAGAAGCCGCGCAACTAACCGCTCACGCTGACTTGGACTCGCCTGTAGCTAGCCGCCACACGTCGCCAAATTGGAGACCTAAAGCGCGACACCAGGCGCACCAGCACCACAAAGTCTAGGCTGAGCCAAACCACGCTCTGTCCTCGAAAGGTGCGCATAGCTGATTCCCGTCATCCCAGTCAGATCACGCAAATTCAGACACCCTGATCTGGCCGGAAAAAGGTTTGGCAGATTTTGGGATTTTGGGGGACGGCTCAGATGAGCTGGTAGATGATCTTGGCTCCAACGGCTGAACATGCGCCCGGCGACGGTGGGGCTGGCGAGGGTGCGGGCGGCGGTTTGGTGGCCACAGTAGGTGAGGCGCATGGGGAAACTGCCGCCGCTGGGACCGGGGACTTGAGTGTCGGCGAACTCGGATTCGGGCAAACTGTCGGTGACGTTTTTGCGGTAGTTGATGACGCCGACGCGTTGTTCCCAGAGGCGGGCGAGGAAACGGTGGTGGGCGAGGAAACGGTGGTGGGCTGGCCGGGGACGCTTCGCGAGGAGTTCGGGGATGGCTTTTGGAGACGACGAAGAAGGGGCGGCGGAGGGCATCGTTGATCCAGGAATCGGTGGTGCCACGCAGGCAGAGTTGTGGGCGGGAAACGTAGCGGCGGGAT
The DNA here is from genome assembly GCA_043748885.1 of Luteolibacter sp. GTDB lineage: Bacteria > Verrucomicrobiota > Verrucomicrobiia > Verrucomicrobiales > Akkermansiaceae > Luteolibacter. Next base: position 1,116 of record JAYVEJ010000432.1, read on the forward strand.
GGGAGAAGTAATTGTCGGGGCCGACCCACCCAGTGATATGGCCGTCTTTGGAAAGGTGGCTTACGACGGGACAGGCAAATTGTGCCAAACCTTTTTCCGGCCCGACTGCGCAAAACCAAGGATTTGCGCTGCCTGGATCAGGGCCTCTGAAGTTGCACCAGCCAGGTCTTGAGCGCGATGCCGAATGCGTCAGGAAATGCCCTCCGTAACACCTGCGGTGCGACACCCAGCCGGTCGGCAAGTCCGTCAGCCCGGTAGCCAATCGCCTTTGCAAGACTGGCAAGGCATCCCAAATCCCCCCTCGGACCGCCCAATACCCGTGCAGCCAGCCAATGCCGGAAGCCAAGGTCACGATTCTGAATTCCGGCCGAGGCTCCACAGCACCTCACCTGCTGATAGATTCCCCGGATTAGGAGGCACGACACTCTTGTCGTGCTGCCGATGAAATGCCCATGTGTTGAACTTGCCGCACGTTTCCTTGCTCTTGTCATCGGTCAGGCGAACTGGAG
>JAYVEJ010000433.1:0-1623 GCA_043748885.1 Luteolibacter sp.
AAAATGTTACCATGCGAGGACTGACCCCGGCCACCGTCACAAGTTGGGCATGTAGGACAATCAGGATCTGTTTCCCCGCTGGTTCCATCACAATCCGTACCCTCGGACGAGGAAGGTTGCTCCTCATCATCGCTTGTTTCGAGTTGTTCGCCATTGGTCTTTCCGGGATCGGTGGGATCATCCGGATTCACCGCGTGCGCCGGGAGCATCATCAGCCCGCATAACAGACCTGTGCGGACAAGAGACCACCAGTGGGAAACACCGGCTTGATTGAACTTTGATTTCATGAAGTAGTTGAAATGAATGGGAGAGTTGAAAACGGATTTTTTTAGCGGGTCGTGGACCTGTCCTGAATGCGCCGGATCGCGGCGGCGGCCGCATATTTGAAAGGGGAATCCGCAGCGAAGGATTGAAGCAGGTGAAGGAGAGGGCTTTGATCGCGACGGTCTCACTGCCACCTAGCCATACGTATTGATTTCGAGAGTCAAATTCAATCCCGAAAGACGACGCAACAAATCTCGCGAAAACACCATGGATTTCGAGAAGTCGGAAGAATCACCAAAAATGCCGACAGTTAGATAAATATCTTCCGCAGCTAGCACCTGATCATCCTTCAATAATCCGCATGCATCCATCATATTTTTTTGAAAAACCTCTCTATCGTCGTATTCCAGCAAGATAACATCTTCATCACCATTCCTTTTATGATTAATTTCAATACAATCGCTTGTTACGAAACCTCCTGAAGACGAAATCAACCGACCAGACACCATCTGGGATGCGTTTTTTCCGGTTAGAGATAATATGAAGTCCATTTTTAGATAAGTATATATGATTCACAAAGCCAAAGCCGCCTCATCCGCAGCCAGTAAAGCTCCTAGGATTTCTGCTGCCAGCGCTGCCGCGGCTGCTATATCGGCCTGCCTGGCAGATTCCTTCATGTGCTCTCCCATCTCTTCAAGAAGTCTATCCAACTCGGCCTGGTCAACCGGGCATGCATCAGGCGATTCCGGTGGGTCATCATAATCATCATAATCATCATCATCATTGTCATCTTCGTCATTCTTATTTTTTCTGTCCTTTTTAGGGTCGCGCTTTGGCTTCCCTTCCTTCTCCCATTCTTTGGCAGCCTCATCCATTTCCTTTTGATCAGCATCTGGATCTCCCTTATTTTTATATTTTTTATGATACCAGTCTTGGAAATCCCTATCGTTATGCCCCCACCATTGATGTTGGGGGTCAGTCCTCGCATGGTAACATTTTCTTCAGCTTTGAGCATAATTTTCTAGTCTGCGAGTTGTCATTCCTCTGTCGGATGAGGCGGCTTACCGAGCGATTGTGACCCATCTCCAATCGTTGGGCCAGCCATTCGTTGCTCACACTGGTGTGGTCTTTCACCACTGATGCCAAGGCAATCTTGCGCGGATCTCCTTTGCGGGCTTGGATCAATCCGCCTGCATCATTCGCCAAACCCAATTCTGCCAGCCCACGCACCACCATCCTTTCCGCCTCTCCCTCGCCATGGCACTTCACGGGCGCGGTTGCATGACTCCCCTTTTTCTTCAAAAGCTTCGAACCTTTCTTGACGAGTCCCAGCAATTGATCTCGAAACGTCTCATCGCC
>JAYVEJ010000434.1:0-11477 GCA_043748885.1 Luteolibacter sp.
GGGAAACCGGCAAAGTCTATCTCCAACCCGAAACCAAAAAACCACACCCGAACTAACCGAAATTCTCTAGCAGTCCAGATCTCAATCAAGCGATTTTACTGGAAAAAATTTGCGCGGCCCGACCCGCTGGCAATACCATCATGGCGTGACCCACCCGGAACAACGCATTGCTCCCGAGGCCATTTGGCTGGACCAGACGCTGCTCGATAGGCCGCAGAGCGCGGAGATCCAGCTCGATCTCATCGGCGACTATCAAACCAACATCGTGCTCTATCCGAAATTTCAGGAATTCTTCCGCCACCATCTAACGCCAACCCTAGCTGTGTGGGGCGAAAACGATCCATTCTTCCTTCCCGCCGGGGCCGAGGCCTACAAGCGCGACAATCCCGAGGCCAAAGTGGTCTTCTACGACACGGGCCACTTCGCCCTAGAAACCCATGGGGCGGAAATCGGGGCCGAGATTCTATCCTTCCTGCGAGTCGCCCTAAACCCGGAGTCCGGGGTGCCAAAACCAAACCCCAACTCAACTAAAAACTACCATGAATGAATCCACAAAACGCACCACTGTCGAGTCCTTAGCGAAAGGCATCAAGATGTTTGATCAACAATTACTACGTTCCGTCCTGACAGACGACGTGGTATGGAGTCTGCCTGGAAATAGCCTCATCTCTGGGGAGGCGCACGGCGTAGAGGCAGTTATTACCCGGGCCGAAACCTTGCATAATTATAACGTTAAAATCGGGCTGGAACATGTGGTGTTCGGATTCCGCGACGTGGCGATTATCCTCCACAACACCGGCCAACATGCGGGTAAGCAGCTGGATGAACATCTCATCACCGTCTGCACCCTCAAAGGCGAACAGATCCAACGGATGGATACTTTCCTTTCCGATGTGGCCATGGCCGATGGCTACTTTGTTTGAAAAAATCCATCAACCCGCAAGCCAGCTTTTCGCCACCCATGAATCAGAACAATCCAATCAACATTCGAAACTATGCCATTGAAGATAGGGAAGCGGTAAATGCGATCACCCGGCTGGCATGGGAACAGTTCCGCAACCATTTCGCAGATTTTGATGCGTTTATCTCCCGCGTATCCGACATGGCAGAGTTATCAGAAACTTGCGAGGTGATTGTGGCAGAGCTTTCGTCGCAAGTGGTCGGAGTGGTTGGCTATGGCGCACCCAATCAACCGAAAATAGAAATTTTCGACCCCAAATGGGCGGTGGTGCGAATGCTTTCCACCCATCCCACCGCCCGTGGCCGTGGCATTGGACAACTCCTCGTGGGCGAGTGTATCCGGCGCGCTCGGCGCGACCAATGCACCACTCTTGCCCTAACCACCACTACCATTAATACTGTGGCCCTTAAGATGTATCTTAAAATGGGTTTCCGGCTCCATTCGGAAGCTCCTCCCGTCGCTGATTTTCCAGCAGGACTTTATCTACTAAGTCTGGAAAATGAGCCTGCGTCATCCACCACTCCTCCAGTTCGTGAAGAGTCTATTAACACCTTATGAATACTCCTTATCGATCACCTGAAGACTACGACATCGTTATTTTAGGCAGTGGCGAAGGGGGAAAATTCCTCGCTTGGACTTTGGGCAAGCAAGGCAAGCGGGTCGCGGTCATTGAGCGAAATCTAATCGGCGGTGCCTGCCCGAACATCGCCTGTCTCCCAAGTAAAAATATAATTCACAGCGCCAAAGTGGCGTCCTATTTCCGTAGGGGCCGAGAATTCGGGATGAGTGCGGAACATTTCACCGTCGATATGTCCGCTGTGCGCGATCGCAAGCGCACGATGGTCGATGGTTTAATCCAGATCCACCTCGATAACTTTAAGGCCAGCGGCGCAGAGTTAATCATGGGATCGGGGCGCTTTATCGCCCCCAAGACGCTGGAAGTTACGCTTGCTGGCGGAGATACTCGGATCGTGCGAGGAAACCATTTCGTGATCGATGTTGGGAGCCGAGCCACGATAGAGCCAATCCCGGGTCTGTTGGAATCCCATCCGCTCACCCACATTCAGACATTGGAACTCGATTACGTCCCCGCGCACCTCATCATTTTAGGTGGTGGTTATGTCGGGCTCGAGTTTGCGCAGGCCATGCGGCGCTTCGGTAGTCGTGTTACGATCATCGACCGAAATGTGCGGCTGGCCTCCAAGGAGGATGAAGATGTCTCGGCGGCTCTGGCCGAACTTTGTGCGGCGGAAGGCATCGAGCTGGTGCTCAACGCACACGTCAGTGCGGTCGAGGGAATTTCCGGCAATGCCGTCACTTTAAGCGTGGAGCAAGGCGGCACGAATAGCCGCGTGGAAGGCACAGATCTCCTCGTCGCCGCCGGGCGCACTCCGAATACTGCGGGTGTGAGTCTGGAGTTGGCTGGTGTCGAGTTGACAGCGCTCGGCTATATAAAGGTCAATGAACGGCTAGAAACGACTGCGCCGGATGTTTTCGCCATCGGCGATTGCGCGGGAGGACCTCAGTTCACGCATCTATCGTTCGACGATTTCCGGGTCGTTCGCGATAACCTGATGGGCAAGCCGCACGTCACCACGGGTCGGCAGGTGCCCTTTTGTCTTTTTACCGATCCAGAGCTGGCGCGAATCGGACTGAGCGAAACTGAGGCGAAACGACAAGGCATCGCCTATCGACTGGCAAAGATTCCGATGGCCGCGGTCTTGCGGACCCCGCACTCTGGGCGAGACGCGCGGTTTTATGAAAGCCCTGATCGATACCCAGAGCGACCGGATCTTGGGCTTTACCGTCTTCGGCGTGGATGCAGGCGAAATCATGGGTGCGATACAAATCGCGATGATCGCAGGCCTGCCTTACACGATGTTACGAGACGCTGTGCTCGCTCACCCGACATTGCTGGAGGGGCTGATCCCGCTTTTTTCCACGGTGCCGCCGCTCGTCAAATCGGAACTTTTATGATGAAAGCCGTAAGTTTCAACAAGCAGCTGCCCATCGAGGATGATGAAAGCTTTATCGATGTGCGGGTCAAAAAGCCCACGCCGGAGCCTCGGGATATTCTCGTCGAAGTGCACGCCATCTCGGTCAATCCCGTCGATACCAAAATCCGTCGCGGAGGGGGGCCGGGGCAACCTTCGGGTGCACTCAAGATCCTAGGTTGGGACGCATCGGGAGTGGTGGTGGCAGTGGGTTCGGAGGTCTCTCTTTTCGCACCTGGCGATGAGGTCTTCTATGCGGGATCACTTGATCGGCCGGGTTCGTATGCCGAGTTCCAGATCGTTGACGAACGCCTCGTCGGGAGAAAACCCACCACGATCCTTCATCCGGATGCCGCAGCTCTCCCGCTCACGACGATCACCGCTTGGGAGATGCTGTTCGGACGGCTGGCGATTCGGCCCGGGAAACCCACCGACCAAGGTTCAATTTTGATCATAGGCGGCGCGGGCGGTGTGGGCTCCATCGCTACACAACTCGCTCGAAGACTCACGGGGTTGAACATTATCGCCACGGCCTCGCGCCCGGAGAGCGAGAAGTGGTGTCAGGAAATGGGCGCCCATCATGTGGTCGATCATCGCGAGCCATTAGCGGCGCAGGTCAACAAGATCGCCCCTGATGGCGTGCAGTATGTATTAGCACTGACCCGAGTGGAGGACCATTTCGAAGAGATCATCGCAGCGATGGCACCGTATGGCGGCATGGTGCTCATCGAAAATCCGGCCAAGCTGCTTGATCTAGCAAAGATGAAGCCAAAGTGCTTGTCATTACACTGGGAATATATGTTTGGTCCCGCTCATTTCCAGAGTGCCAACATGGGCGAGCAAGGCCGGTTACTGACCGAAGTCGCCGATCTGGTGGACGCTGGCGTGATCCGTTCTACAATCTGCACTAACTTCGGGGTGATCAATGCGGAGAACATGAAACGCGCTCACGCCGCAGTCGAAAGTGGAACCACCTTGGGCAAAGTTGTGCTTTGGGGATTTTAATCAGTGTTCCGGGCCTCGCATGGTAACATTCTGTGGGTTAGATAACTTTGCTTCGGGTCAGCTTTCCGCAAGCTGTACTGGTCAATGACGGAAAACGGCAGTGTAGAAGTTTCTAATACCAGTCCTCTTGACTAAGTTGTTGTAGAATCGGGGACTCGCGAGCATGTTTCGGGGCAGTCCTCGGATGGTAACATTCTCTAAAAAATACAGTGAAATGTTACCATGCGAGGGACCCCTGCCACCTTCTCCCGCCGGAGGCTAGTCTCCATCTCGGCACCCGACTCAAAGTTCAGCATTGGTAACGGTCCCGAATGTGGGGTCATAATAAGTGCCCTTGGACGATGCTGCCAAGAAACCGTCGAAGACGCTAGCTGGCACCCGGCAGAAGTCATAGGTGTCGCCATGCTTGAAATGAATTTTCATCCGCTGGCTGGACGGATCATATCCGATTGATGAGATTGCCGAGGACAGGACAGGGATCATGTTCATGGTGATTCAAGGATGGGGATGAGTGAAATAGACAAAGACACCGAAGAGGATCGGCGGAAGCAGCATGCAGATGTAGTAGAAAAGATACTGGCCGACGAAGAGGAGAAGGTGAACTCGGAAGACATCGGATTTTGAAAGGTTGTGATCCTCGTATTTGGGTTTGGAAGCCCGGAAGCAGGCGAAGTCGATGTCCTCGTGGTTGTCAAATCGTTTCAGGATGTCGTCGTAACGCTTCGCAATGTCCTCCACCTTCGCCATGAATTCCTCTCCCTTGTCGGTTCCCGTGCGGGTTTTGAGAATCCGGAGTTCATTGTAGAGTTCAGATATTTGGAGTCCGCTTTGATGATTGGTGAGTGAGCGGACGCTGTAATTCTGGGAGGATTCCAACTGACTCACCACGAGGATAATGATGGAGAGTGCAGAACTGATGAAGAGAATCACCTGACTGGTCCCACCTTGAGAAAACTGTGGCAGCATGGTTGTGATCAGGGAAAAGATCACGACGTATGCGGACAAGATCGCGATCGCCTTCGTGGAGAGATCATATTTTCTTTTGAATCTCGCTGCTGCATTGTAACGGCTCTTGTAGGTGGACCAGAGCTTGTAGTTTAATTCGCGGTCGAAGGTTCCATGGGCGTAGAGGGGGATGTTGCTGCTGCTCATCTATTGGTTTTGTAATCGTACAATTTGCTCTTGGGTATCACTCTGAGAAGATCCGGTATCTATTGGGCATGAAAAAAAAGCGAATCCATGTCTTCATGTGTGCGCCGTACATTTTTATGCCTACGATCCTGAAGGATGCCCAAATAACGCAACCTCTTCCAAATCGCTCCTCGCGGAATCTGGTAATGGAGCGCCAATGTTGCGGTGACGTGCATGCAATCCATGATATTCCTTGGCTGATCGTCAAAAAACAGAAGTCCTTGGTTATTCATGACCCCGATTTCACGTTGAATACGCACCACTTCTCTCATCAACGAAAATTGAGGAAGTATCAGGGCCATCGCAAACTCGTTGGCCTGCCATTCAGCCCAGCCAAGGTCGCTAAGGGCTGCCATTTCTCGATAGCGAAGGTGATCCTCATCATCTCGCGGCAATTGCTCTCTGGAAATGAACTTGCCTTTGCCAATCATCCGCCGGTGTAAGCAGAAGTGCCCGATTTCGTGAGCAAGCGTGAACCTAAATCTAGGTGAAGCAGTGGACAGGGTTCTATCAACCTTAATTCGGAATGGTTCAACACAGAACTCTCCCAGAATTTTCTTCGAGCCGGGAAGTTCACCTAGGTCTTCGTCATGAGAAAATCTAAGCCAACCTTTTTCTTGAAAAATGCTTATCAGTTTCTCCACCGGCTGTGGTCGCAACGAATCAGGTGAAGACCCGAAGACGGCCTGCACCATGTCCATCGCACGGCGCGATACTTGATCTCGAGAAAGATACTCTCTTTCCGATCTTTTCAGAGTGTGATCGTTATTCATTTGGGTACAGTTGGCAGTTCCAGTTCCTAGGATAGCTTTGCCTAATCCTCATCTGATCTCGTATCCAAAACAATACGAATGGAGTGCCGTAAATGGGCTCTTCCGTCGTAGCCTTGCGCTATGTTGTCCCAGATCCGGTGCTTCACGGCAATCACGCGACCCTTGTTGTTGGAAAACGCAAACTCGACGAACTCACCTTTTAAAATTGCAGCTGGCGGGATTTTGAATTCGAAGCTGTGAATTGCTCCGCCCTCCTGATCTACGAATTCCTGATGCCAAGAGACATCAACGTAGGGCGATTCAGCAATCACATTTGATTTCGTCTTTTCCGCATGCGAACTGGAGGCCGTTGGGAGATTTTGGCTTATTTTTTTAAACATCTTATTTGTTTGGTTTGTGATTCAGGCAATATCCAGCTTCGGCAGCCCATCCACGATCGTCATCGTTTCCAGCCCAACCGTCACCACCCGTAGGAACAGCTCCAGCGGATACTTGGGGTTGCCCATGGTTTCGGTGGCCCAGAGGTTGGCGTCGTTGGTGATGCCGCTGTCTTTGTCGGTGGTGACGGACTGGCGCTCCATAACCCATTCCAGGGCGGGCTTGCCATTGACAATGTAATCGTAGGCGGTGAGCGGGATGTTTTTCAGGGTGATGAATTCGTTGTAAATGACGGTGGTTTTGTCGTTCACGTTCTTGCCGCTGCCGTCCTTGGTCTTGCCGAACTTCATCTTGGTGACGCAGTAGTGGCGTTCCGGATCGGCGGGGGCGGAGACGGGTTCCTCCTGCGCCACGCCGGGATGACAGGCGACGGTCTCGTAGTTCAGATGCCAATGGGCGAGATCCCGGCCGGCTTGGGAGAACGCGCGGAAATCCGCAAACGTCTTCACGGCGGGGATGCGCGGGAGTTCCTTGCTGAGGTTGTCGGCGTAGCGGTTGCGGTAGTCTGGGGAATGCAATAGGCCGTAAAGCGAGTAGAACAGGACCAAGTTTTATCTTTCATGTAATTATTAAAGAAAATCCTAATCTAACCATGACAAATCACGTCCGATCAAAAGCTCTTTCATTTCCGCATGATGAGTATTTTTCATTGAGACAGGCTTAGTCTCAAATCCATATTTTTTTGCAAGTGAGGAAACTTCACCGGAATTATCATACGTCATCAAAAAATTTCCTTTTAGTTTGAAACAGGAAGCGAAGAGTTGATCGTGATCTATGATACTATGAGTATAAAGCCGTGAGCCTGCATTTTTACCACCAGCAGTGTAGGGTGGATCGATGAAAAATACAGCATCATTCAAGTCGTTTTTATCCTCCAAGACAGAAAATGCGTCCCCTTGGATAAAATCTATACGATGCGAGATGTGACTAATCACATTGATCCGCGTACTCAAGGTTTTCGGATACCAGCGAGAAAGTATTCCCTTCCCGTTTTCACCCGCCTTTATAACCCCCGCGCCATCGGCGAGAATACCACCATGAGCTGTACGATTTCGAACGATCGTCTGGAGTGCCAGGTCTTTTATACTCGATGGTTTTGATTTTAGAAGTTGCAACGCAGAGTCAGGAGTTAATTCAAAATTCAAGATGGCGTTAGCAAGCCATTCAGCATCACCATTGAGCGTTGTGATCCAAACAGCTGCAACTCTTTCGTCGAGCTCAACGAGCAACACTTTACTGGCAAGAGATTCAAAAGCCGCAGTTAGACCAATTATGCCTCCGCCGGCGAAAGGCTCGATCAAGACGCTCGGCTTTGATGCAAAACTTGCCATCCAACGCCGAAATAGTGGTACGAGCCATGTCTTTCCGCCGGGATACCTAAATAAGCTCCGTTGTGGGACACTCGCAACATTGACGGGCTTAGGATTCTCCTTGGGTTCATCAAACGAAAATAATTGATCATTCATAATCTACTATTTTAGAGGGCTATCTATCGTTCGATTGATAGGTGGAGATTCCAGCTTTTCATCCACCTTTGACTGAAGATCTCGAATGAAATCCTCAACCTTCCCAACGCGCGGAGTTGTAATTACGCTAAGTGCTTGAACAAAGCTCGTATAAACAGTCTTAACCAGCGATAGCTGGTATTGACCATTTGCGGTAGACGGTGGCAATAGCTCATATACAAGTAAAGCAAAGTCTGCAGTCTTTTTTGGAACGGCGGGAATTTTAGGAAGCGTATTAAAAAAGGTTTGGTCAATCGCAATAGCGGACTTCTTTTTCCACGCATGAAGAATACCACCTTTAAAAAGCAGCTGGGGAGCGAGGCGTTTCCGCGAGGAAGATAAGTAGTCTGGGCGGGGATAATTCACCTCTTGGGTCCAGTCCATTTCTGCACGTGTTTCGGGTGCCGCCATAAAATGAGCGAATGGATTGCGGACGTTTCCCGAGATATAGACTGCCTGAATTTCTAGCGCACCGAAATCAAAAACGCGTCCTTGTGCATCGTAAGCACAAATTACTACATCAATGTTCCCGGCTGAGCCACCATCAGCATCTTTCAGTCGAACTTCCGTTAAGGTTGTCCAGTTAGTTCCAGCAGGGAAAAAGAAATCAGCAGCGTGATCGGCAATTAACCAGTCTTGTCGAAAACGCACGGGGCAAGTGATTGCGATGTTTTTGCCGTGGACGACGCTGCAAACACCGAGAGGATCCTGAGCCTTATCCTTAGTGCAGTTTGGCACTTTGTTATTGAACGGGCACAAGCGCTTGGTTCGGTGGCGCTTGGCTGCTGTATCGTTGGCTACAGGTGGGAAGCCAAATACCTCAGCTAAAGGATGTTTTTGAGGAAGTGAGTTCAAAATTGATGGGGATAAGGCTGACTAATAATTTCCCTAGGTGTGAATCTTACTCAAGCGACCCTGTCGATCGCAAGTGTATTGAACACCGGATAAATTTGGAGATCGGGCTGGACTTCGGTGGGGTGAGCGTTGGCTGCGGTGCCGATGCTGTCGCCGCCTTTTCCGCGGCTTTTCCCGGAGGAGTCCTTGGAAGGGGTGGATTTCTTCTGCGCTTTGTCGGTGATGGCGATGACCTCCATCTTCCGGGTATCGTGGCCGGTGAGATCGATCTTGTTGATCATCGCATCGAAGGTGTCGTCGTGGGAGCGGAGGGCTTGGAGGACCTGCCAGACGACTTTGTAAACCTTGTTGTCGTTTAAAGCTTCGTGCGGCTCCATGCCCACGGGGATGACGACGGGCAGGATGACGTAGCCGCGCTTTTTCCCCGGCGCGTTCCGCATGACGCGGCCGACGGACTGGACGACATCGACTTGGGAATTCCGTGGGGTGAGGAAGAGCACGGCATCGAGCGCCGGGACATCCACGCCTTCTGATAGGCAGCGGACGTTGCTGAGGATGCGGCAGGTGTTGTCCGGGGACTCGGCCTTGAGCCAGTTGAGCTTTTCCTCCTTCTGGCCAGCGTTCATGCCGCCGTCCACGTGGTCGGCCTGGCAGCGCAGGGTGTTGTCGGAGTTTTCCTGTGCCTGATAGGCGGCGACGACCTTGTCGAACATCCCGGCGATCTGCTTGGAGCTGACTTTGTGGGTGCGGCCGGAGGAGCGCTCGATGACCTGACAGAATGCGACGGCGCGGCGCATGGGTTCGGGATCGCCGCTGAGGTCTTCGGTAAGGCCTTGTTTGGCGAGAGCCTTCCAACAGCCGATGATGCGGGCGGCGTCGTCCACCTTGAGCTGGTTGCTATCGTCCTTTAACAAATCCTGGATGCGGGCGGAGACGTGGGCTTCGTCGATGGTGAGGACGATGACCTTGTAATCGGTGAGGAGCTTGAGCTGGACGGCCTCGGAGAAGGTGATGACGTGGAGCTGTTTGCCGAACTGCGCCTCGTTGTTCATGTCGTAGAGGACGGTGTTGTCCTTTTCGGCAGTGGCCTTGGCCATATCGCCATAGATCCGCGGGGTGGCGGTCATGTAGAGGCGTTTAGAGGCGCGGATGAACTCGTTGTCGTGGATTTTGACGAAGTTGCTTTCGGAATCGCCCTCGAAGCTGGCTCCGGTGGTGCGGTGTGCTTCATCGCAGATGACGAGATCGAAGGGCGGCAGGCCGTGCAGGTGCTGGGCGCGGCTGATGACGTCGAGCGAATGATAGGTGGAGAAGACGACGCTCATGTGCTGGGCGTCGTGACGCTTTGCCATTTCCACGGCGAGGCGCTTGGAATCGGTGGTGGCAGGGTAGCGGAGTTCGTGGGCGAAGGTTTCTACGATGTCCTCGTCCTTGTTGCGCTTTTTCCCGACCTCGACATCGGAGCAGACGGCGAAGGAATGCAGCGGCACGGCGCTTTCCTGGGTCCACTCGGTGAGGGTCTGGGAAAGCAGGTTCAGGCTGGGGACGAGGAAGAGGACGCGCTTGTCCTTCCCGGCGACTTCCTCTGCAATCTTGAGGCTGGTGAAGGTCTTGCCGGTGCCGCAGGCCATGATGAGCTTGCCACGGTTGGCGGATTCCAAGCCGGTGACGACTTTGCCCTTGGCGCTGGTCTGGTGGAGGCGGAGTTCCTTCTTGGGTTTGAGGACGGGCGGGGCGCTGGGTTGGTATTTCGCCCAGTCGATCTGGCTGGTTTCGAGATCGTGAAGGTCGATCTTGTAAACGGGTGGGGTCTGGCTGTGGAGCGAGTTTTCCGAGTTGTCGCTCCAGTCGTTGGTGGTGGTGACGATGTAGCGGAGCGTGAAGGGCTTTTGGCCGGAGGCGGTGAAGAAGCTGTCGATGTCGGCCTTCCGGACGCGGTAGTCCTCGGCAAAGCACTTGCACTGGATGGCGTGGAATTCCTCGGTGCCAGCAGTCTTGGCGACGAGGTCGATGCCAGTATCCTTGGCGGAGAAGCCGTGGGCCTTCGCCCAGTCGGCGAAGAGCCAGACGTCCGAGTAGAGATCGGCGAAGCGGGGCTCGTTGCGGAAATAGGTGCGGATGAGTTCCTCGAAGTAGCTGCCTTTTTCGCGCTCGGTTTGGGATTTCGCGCGGTAGGCGGTGAGGATGCTTTTGAGGGAACTCATGGAATGCCCGCAGGTTAGAGACGCGGGCGGCGAGGGGAAGCAATATCGCCGGGCCGCGTTCCAACGAAAAAGCCCCGCCTGTTTTGAGGCGGGGCTGTTTGATTTCGATAGACTTCAGGCAAGGCGCTCGGACTCACTGCCGGCTTCGGGTCAGGTGACGCATTTCAACATTTCTTGCATTTCAGGCCGCGCAGGGCTGCTCTTCGCGGCGGATCTTCTCTCCATTCTCACGCTCGGGCCGCATCCGTTCGTCATCCAACTGGAGCAGCAGCCAGATACTAGATGTCCAATTTCTATGGGAACTTGAATTCAACTCCAAGCGATGTTGTGGGATTGGGAGCCGGGGTGGCCTTTCGCGAGGTGGCTGGGAATCATAGATCCTATAAACTCTATAGGATCTATGCTTTCTGGTAAACCGCCGCGACGATTCCTCACAGTCCCATCGCCCGGTTGAGCGGGATGGCGAAGGTCTTGCGGATGGGGCGGTTGGCCTCGTCGGAGGCGGGCCAGAGGGCGTCGGCGGCGTGCTGGATGGCGGCGCGGCGGCGGTT
>JAYVEJ010000435.1:0-4478 GCA_043748885.1 Luteolibacter sp.
TCGCTGCCATCTTCTAACAATAGCGTCACCTTGCCTTGATCGGCAGCGGATTTCCTCAATGCTAACAAGTCGCCGCTGGACTGGGTGAAGTCGAAGTAGATCGGGTCGAGCTGTTGGATGACGGCGAGGCGAGTGGCGTCGCCTTGGCCGACGAGCGCGCCCTCGGTCACTTGCGCCTTGCCGATGCGGCCGGAGATCGGCGCGGTGACGGTGGCATAGCCGAGGCTGAGTTCGGCGGTGGCGAGGGCGGCCTTGGCGGCAAGAATTTCGGCGGCGGCGATGGTCACGGCGGATTCCGAGTTGTCGGCGTCTTGCTTGCTAACCGCGTTGACTGCCACCAGCTCGCGGAAGCGGGTGACTTGGTTGTTCGCTTGTTTCGCCCCGGCCTCGACGCGGGCGAGATTGGCTGCGGCGCTGTCTCGCGCGGCTTCTAACGGCGCAGGATCGATTTGGAAAAGCACATCGCCCGCCTTCACGTCGGCCCCTTCCTGGAAGGCTTTTTTCAAGAGAATGCCGGTGACCCGTGCGCGGATCTCTGCGACGCGCACGGCGTCGATCCGGCCCGGCAAGTCGCGGGTGATGGTGACGGTCTCCGTCGCAGCGGGGACGAAGGTGACCGCAGCCGGCGGCATTTGCGGCGGCGCAGGAGCCGCTTTTTTCCCGCAAGCGGGGAGCAGCAACCAGATCGCGGACAGGGGAAGAAATAAAATCGGGCGCATGGTGAGAGATGGAAGTTCCTTCAAACGGAGTTTCGGGAGCCGCTAGATACTGCCGGATTTTTAAATGCGGAATGACTTTGATGTTTCCATGCTGGTAACTTCCGGTTACCAGTCGCGCGGATGGAACTGAGACATTTGCGATATTTCGTGGCGGTGGCGGAGGAACTGAGTTTCCGCAAAGCCGCCCAGCGCCTGCGGATCAGCCGACCTGCGCTGAGCAAGCAGGTGAAAGATCTGGAGGATGAGATCGCGGTGAAATTGTTAGAACGCGACACGGTGAGCGTCTCACTGACCAAGGCCGGCGAGATATTTCTCGAAGACTCGCAGAAGTTGCTGATCCACGCCGAGCAGGCGATCGGCCGCGCGACGGAGGCCCAGTCCGGCCACCGTGGGAAATTGCGAATCGGCAGCGTGGGCATCATCGCCACGGATTTTCTGCCGCGGACGTTGAAGATTTTCCATCAAAAATACCCCGGCGTGGAAGTCGCGTTTGTGGAAATGCTGCCAGCCGAGCAACTCGACGCGCTGGCGGTGGGCAAGATCGACATCGGCTTCGCTTACGGCAAGGACGCGGCTAACATGCCCAGCTTGCGCAGCCTGTGTGTGGTCCACTCGATTTACGGGGTCGCCATTTCGAAGCATCATCCGTTGGCTGATAGAAAGTCAGTCACCTTCAAAGAAGTCCGCGCGGAAACGTTGCTGTGCCTCGGTGGCGACGGTCGCTCAAGCCACCGCGATGCGATCTGTCAGCTCTATTCGGCCGAAGGATTCCGGCCCGGCAAGGTCCGGCAGGTTGAGGGTTTCGACTCGATGATCACCCTGATCGCGGCGGACCAAGGGATTTCACTGCTGCCCCATGTGCTGGACTTGACCAACCAAGGCGTCGTCATCTTGCCGATCAGCGCGACCACTGCGGATCTCGATTTCCACATGTGGGCCGTTTGGCAGCGCCACCTGCCGTCACACCACATCAAGCATTTCGTGCAACTGCTAGAGGAGCGAGTGCTGGTCTCCAGCACCGCCCTATCAGCAGGTTAGATGGAGCCACGCAGCGTCGCTTTAAAGCGACCTGCTAGCTGAGAGGGGTGAGCCTTGTTTGTATGGATTTCTTATGTCGAGAAATCCCTAGTCCAGCCATTTCGCGCATTGATCGCGGGCTTGGCGCTGGAGCGGACGGAGTTCCCGCAAAAGGTGAGAAAAATCAGTTTTTTGTTCACATTCGATACAATGCTCGTGAAGGGCGACGTAGCGGTGGCCCAGCTTCCGAGCTGAAGCCCATTGGAATATCCCATGACACCATGAAAACCACCACTGCCTCCCTCCTTCCAATCCTTGCCTTGATTCTCGCGACGGCACCTTTCGGCGGCGCTGCCGAGGATTCATCCGCCTCACGGCCGCGACTGCAAATCATCAACGGCAGCGACGAGGCCAGCGACATCTTCTGGCTCAAGTCCGCCACCGAACGAATTCCCAACGGCTCGGTCGAACCCGGCAAAGACAAGATCATCACCACTTCTCTGGGGCATCGTTTTGAAATCGTCGGTCGTGACAGCAAATCATCGCTCAAAGCCACCAGCGAAGTCCCGGTGCAGGCCGTGCGTTTCGAGCCGAAAGGCAGTGACGGCGTGTCGGCGTTTTACACCCAACGAGTCAACGTCAATGGCTTTCCCATCGTCGCCTCCGCCAAGGTGAATCCATACGCGCTCAAGGAGGCGGCGTTCCTCGTGGATATGATGCTCGCGAAGCGTCCAGACGTCCGCGCCGCGATGATCCAGAGTGGCGCGCGCATGTGCATCATGGCTCACAACGAATACACCACCGAGCTGCCCGAGTTCGTCCGCATGGCCGGGGACAAGATGGAGGAATTTCCCGACCTGTCGGCGAAGGACTTTTGGGACGCACGGGCGCGTGGACTCGGCGGCAGCGACACGGATCCCTTATGCTCCGTCGCGGAGGAGAACGTGCTCGGCTATCCCGGCGATCCTTATGAAAAGGAGTGCATCCTCATCCACGAGTTCGCGCACAACATTCACCTCCGCGGCATGATGAATGTGGACCCGACCTTTGACGCGCGCTTGCAAGCCACTTACGCCGCCGCCATGAAAGCCGGGCTCTGGAAAGGCAAGTATGCCTCGGTCAATCATTACGAGTACTTCGCAGAAGGCGTGCAATCGTGGTTCGACAACAACCGGGTCAACGATCACGACCACAACCATGTGCATCTGCGTTCGCAATTGATCGAATATGATCCCGGCCTCGCGGCGATGTGCAGTGAAGTCTTCGGTGACACGGCTCTCAAATATAGCAAACCGGCGACCCGCCTGACCGGCCATCTGGCGGGCTATGATCCGGCCACCGCGCCGACATTCGTCTGGCCGGACCGGTTGCAGAAGGCCAAGGCTGAAATCAGCACCCAGGCGGTGGCGCGCGACCAGAAAGCCAATAGCGACAGCAAACGTGAGACGCGCACCATCGCGGGCTGGTCGGTCCATATTAGCCGCGGGTTATTGGCCAGCGAGGCGGCCGCCACGGCGAAAGCGCTCGAACTCCTCCAAGTGCAGCTCGCCGAGATCATCCGCGTGGTTCCCAAAGGTGCCGTGGTGGAGTTGCAGAAAGTGCCGCTCTACTTTTCACCGGAATATCCAGGGATCCGCCCGTCCGCAGAGTATCACCCGAATGGAAAATGGCTGTCCGAGAACGGGCGAGATCCGGACATGGCCAAAGGAGTGGAATTCACCAACATCCGCGTCTTTGAAGCCGATACGCGGCGCATGCCCAACTTCGCGTTGCACGAACTCGCCCATGGCTACCACGACCGCTATCTACCGCAATCCCACGATAATCCTGAAGTCAAAGCCGCCTACGAGGCGGCGAAGACCGGGGGCAAGTATGACAGCGTGGAGCGCCAGGACTCCGAGGGCCACAAGCGCATGGACCGCGCCTATGCGATGACCAACCCGGCGGAATACTTCGCCGAAGCCACGGAAGCCTTCTTCGCCCGCAATGACTTTTTCCCATACACGAAGGACGAACTCAAACAGCACGACCCGGCCATGTTCGACCTGCTAGGAAAGCTCTGGGCCACGCCCCAAACCGTGAATGCGGTTCCCACGGGTGATTGACGCAGACTGTCCTGTCTTGGCGCACTTCGATGGGGTCAATCGTCATGGCCCATCCCCTCAAAGTCCGCATCATCTGCGACGCCCAGCTCAAGAACGACAAGGTGGACGCCATGCAGCTCGCCCAACTGCTGCGGCGCGACAGGGTGCCCCGTGTTCATGCCGCCAGTCCCGAGTTCTGCGACGCCAAGGAGATCGCCCAGAACCTCGAAATGCTCGCCGCGCTGCAAAAGCGCATCGCCGACCTAGAAAAGCAGCTTGAAGCCCTTTGCCGGGGAAACAAGGACAGGGTCCTCCTGAAAAGCAGGCAAACTCTCAGCGAGTGAGACCGCTGCGCCAAACTCAGACCTCGGACCCAAATGCCGCTGATGGTTTGTTCTTTGACTTCAAGCCTGATGAAATCGAGAAATGAAGGCGATGATAGCGAGAAGCCGAGCTGCGGAACCCGAGAGGTCGGATGCATGGCTGGAGGGAAAAGCTATTATTTGAGACGAACCACGGAAAGAATGCCCTCAAAGATGATCCATAATCGACGCAGATAGATTCATCTAAGCGTGCTCTGCGGAGGCTTCTCCTTGGTAGGGGAAGAATCTGCGCGGCTGATGGAAGCGGACTGTCCGACGTGGCTATTTTTCGGAAT
>JAYVEJ010000436.1:0-1612 GCA_043748885.1 Luteolibacter sp.
ACGATGGAGCCGAGGCCGAGATAGATGGTAATTTTCCATGCCGCCTCGCGGCGGTCGCCACGACCTAAGATGCCGATCATAAGAAAGGTCGGGATCAGCGCGAGTTCGTGAAAGGCGAAGAAGAAGAACAGATCCGTCGCGGCGAAGGCACCCAACGCACCGCCGGAAATCAGCAGCGACGAGCCGAAGTAAAGCTTCTCCCGGCCAGCCGGAGCCTTGCCAGAAAGCACGGCAGCCAGCGTGACGATCACAGATAGCAGCACCATGATCGCGCTCATGCCATCGCTGAAACCGAAGGCGAGATTGAGCGCAGGCTTTTCGAGCACCGGCACGGAAAACGCCCAGAAGGCGGACCTCCACGAACTAACGGCCACCAGTCCGAGCACCAAATTGATTGCGGCAGCAGCGATGGCAGTAAGTCGCGCAGGCGCGCCAAAGAGGATCGCGATGAACGCGGCGATCGGGAGAAAGACGAGGAGGATGAGCATGGTGAAAGTTTGCTAGATGCTAGTTTTCAGTTTTCAGAAGGCGGTGAAGTAAACGACGAGGATGACACCGAGGCCAAAGGCGAAGGCATATCCTTGGAGGCTACCGGATTGCACTTTGCGGAAGATATTGCCGAACGATTCGGCCGCGCGACTGAGACCGCCGACGATGAGGCCGTTGATGATGAACTCGTCGAAAAATGCGATGATCGCAGCGAAGGCATCTTGGAAATAACGGACGAGACCTTTGTCATAAATTTCGTCGATATAGAATCGGTTGCGAAACAGCGGGATGGAAACGGGATCTTTGTCTTTGCCGGAGTAGAGGATGTAGCCAGCTAGCAACCCAAGAACCAGCGCGGCGATGGATGCGCCGAGAATCACGTAATGTCCATCGACATGCTCATGCGCGTGGTGTCGTGGGTCGATGGCATTGAGCGGACCGGTTAGCCACGCGGAGCCGATCGCCATCACAGCTAGCAGCGCGAGTGGAATCCACATCAATGGCCCAACCTCGTGGGCGTGGTCGGCATTTTCCGAACGGCTCTTGCCGAGGAAGGCAACCACAAATGCCCGAGTCATGTAGAACGTCGTTAGAAATGCGACAAACACGGCAATGCCGAAGAGCAACTTGTTACCCCCGTATGCAGCGGCTAAAATTTCTTCCTTCGAGTAGAAACCAGATGTCACATAGGGCACGGCAATGAGTGCCGCGGTGCCGAGGGCGAAGGTAATACCCGTGATCGGCATTTTCTTCAACAAGCCACCCATTTTCCAGATGTCTTGTTCGTGGTGGCAAGCGTGGATCACCGCGCCGGCACCGAGGAACAGCAAGGCTTTGAACCACGCATGGGTGAAGAGATGGAACATCCCGGCTTCACCGGAAACGAGGCCCACAGCCATCACCATGTAGCCGAGCTGTGAGAGCGTGGAGTAGGCGAGGACGCGCTTGATATCATCTTGCTGGGTGGCCATCAGCGCGGCGACCAGTGAGGTGAGACCGCCGGTCCACGCAATGATCGTGCTAGCAGGAAGACCTTCGAAGTGTTCGAAGCCGAGCGTGAACTGAAGGCGAAATAACATATACACTCCGGCCGCAACCATCGTCGCGGCATGGATCAAGGCGG
>JAYVEJ010000437.1:0-1607 GCA_043748885.1 Luteolibacter sp.
TCCCAGACGGCTTTCGCGGCTTTAAACTCAACGATTTTCGGCTGAAAGGCGGCGACCGCCGCGGGATAGTTATCGAGCGCGGACTTGGCGGCATCGGCATAGCCTTTCAGTTCCGGGTCTTTGCCCAAGCCCTCGCTGCTAGTCCATGCCTGCGCCGGGGTGCCGCCCCACGAGGTGTGGATCATGCCCACCGGGATGCCGAGTTTCTGGTAGAGATCCCGTGCGAAAAAATAGCCGACTGCGGAGAAATTGCCCACGCTTTCGGGTGAACACTCGACCCAGCTCCCTTTCGCCTCGCTGAGCGGCTGAATCGAGACGGTCTTGGCCACCGTGAACATCCGGATCTTCGGATAGAGTGCCTTCGGGCCTTCTTCCGCCGCATTTGCTGCGTTGTTAAAGGAAAACTCCATGTTGGATTGGCCGGAACAAACCCACACTTCCCCGACGAGGACGTTGCTCACCGTCACCGTATTGTCCCCAGTGATCGTTAGAGTGAACGGCCCGCCGGCGGTTAGAGGTTTCAATTCCACGCGCCAAGTTCCATCTGCGGCGGTGGTGGTGAGCTTCTGGTCGCCGAGTGTGACGGAGACTTTCTCGCCATCGCGAGCCGTGCCCCAGACCGGGACGGCTTGGCCGCGCTGGAGAATGGCCCCGTCGGTGAACAAAGGGTTCGGCTTGACCTCGGCGTGGAGGTAACCGGACGAAATCGCAGCTAACACAAGCGCGACGAGGGTGGTGGGAGTAGTTAGGGTAGTCATGGATGCGAAATGAGTTTCATTCTACGTCGGCAGAGAGGAGATTATTCAACCTATAAGAGTGTCCGCCTTTCTTACTCCACCTGCGCGACGGCGAGCGCGGCGATGCCTTCTTTGCGACCGATGAAACCCATGGTTTCGTTGGTGGTGGCCTTGATGCCGACGCGCTCGGGTGGGATGCCGAGAGCTGCGCCGATGTTAGTCCGCATGGCGTCGCGGTGCGGCAGGATTTTGGGAGCCTCGGCGATGAGGGTGGAATCGACGTTGATGATTTTCAAGCCAGCCTCGGCTGCTAGATCGCGGCATTTTTCGAGGATTCTTAATGAGCAAATATCTTTGCACGCTGGGTCGCCGGGCGGGAAATAGTAACCAATGTCTGGCTGGCCTAGTGCGCCTAACACCGCGTCGGCGATGGCGTGGCAGAGGACATCCGCATCGGAATGGCCGGCAAGGCCGTGACTATGGGGAATGGTCACGCCGCCGAGGACGAGCGGGCGGTTTTCCGCGAATTGATGGACGTCGTAGCCGATGCCGGTCATGGGAAGAAGTTGATAGTGGATGGTTGATTGTTGATAGGGAAGATATGGATGGCGCGAATTGTTTATCTTTCCATCAACTCTCAACCATCAACTTCTTAAAGAATTTCCTCAATCGGAATTCTGCCGTTAGTGGCGACGATGGAGTAGGCGTCGTCGTAGCCGGCCACGGGTGTTAGTTCCACTTTGCCACCGGCGGTTTCGACGAGGAGTTGACCGGCGGCGATGTCCCAGAGAGAAATGCGCGACTCGATGTAGCCGTCGATCCGACCGCTTGCGATGTAAGCCATGCCGAGCGCAGCGGACCCCATCATGC
>JAYVEJ010000438.1:0-4451 GCA_043748885.1 Luteolibacter sp.
GTGCGCCCAAAGCCGTCAAGGAATACGCCCGCAAGAACCCGCACTCGATGGGGGCTTGGTCCGCCGATTCCAAGACGAGCGTCGGCACCATGGGCGGCAGCGATTTCTACTCGAACGAGAAATCAGTGACTGTTAGCGAGGCCACCACCGCGAAGATCGAGTTCATCGCCAGCGACGGCACCACCACCCTTCTCAAGGACAACATTGCGCTGCTGCCCGGCGAAATCATCGACGCCACCGTCCTCAGCAAGAAGGCGCTCGTCAGCTTCCTCGAACAACAATGCGCCAAGGCAAAGCAGGATGGCGTGCTGTTTTCCCTGCACTTGAAAGCCACCATGATGAAGGTCTCCGACCCGATCATTTTCGGCCACGCCGTGGAAGTCTTCTTCAAAGATCTGCTAGTGAAACACGCCGCCACCTTCGCCGCACTCGGCGTCGATTTGAAAAACGGCTTCGGCGATTTGGTAAGTAAAATCGGGAGTCTGCCTGCCGCCGAGAAGGCCGAGATTGAGGCCGACATCCAAGCGGCTTACGCCCACGGCCCCGCGCTCGCGATGGTCAATTCCGACAAAGGCATCACCAACCTCCACGTCCCCAGCGACGTCATCGTCGATGCTTCGATGCCCGCCATGATCCGCTCCTCCGGAAAAATGTGGGACGCCCAAGGCAATCTCCAAGACACCCTCGCCGTCATCCCGGACAGCAGCTACGCCGGAGTCTATCAGACCACTATCGCCTTCTGTAAACAGCACGGAGCCTTCGATCCGAGGACCATGGGCACCGTGCCTAACGTCGGCCTGATGGCTCAAGCTGCCGAGGAATACGGCTCACACGACAAGACCTTTGAAATCCCCGCAGCTGGCACGGTCCGCGTCACCGACGCCGCTGGCACGGTCCTGCTAGAGCACGCGGTCGAGATCGGCGATATCTGGCGCGCCTGCCAAGCCAAGGACGCGCCGATCCAAGACTGGGTCAAACTCGCTGTGAGTCGCGCCCGCGCCACTCACGTTCCCACCATTTTTTGGCTCGATGAAAACCGCGCCCACGACCGCCAAATCATTGCCAAGGTAAAAACTTACCTCGCCGATCACGACACCCGCGGTCTCGAAATCCAAATCCTGCCGCCCGCCGCCGCCACCCTCTTCACCTTGGAGAGACTCAAGGACGGCAAGGACACCATCTCTGTGACCGGCAACGTTTTGCGCGACTACCTAACCGACCTGTTCCCCATCCTCGAGCTTGGCACCAGCGCCAAAATGCTCTCCATCGTCCCCCTCATGAACGGCGGCGGACTGTTCGAGACTGGAGCCGGCGGCTCCGCGCCGAAACACGTCGAGCAGTTCACTCAGGAAAACTACCTGCGCTGGGATTCGCTCGGGGAGTTCCTCGCCCTCGCCGTTTCGTTAGAACATGTGAGCGCGACCTTCGGCATCACGAAATCACAAGTCCTCGCCGACACCCTCGACGCCGCGACCGGTAAATTTCTCATCGAAGACAAGTCCCCTGCCCGCAAGGTTCCGGGCATCGACAACCGTGGCAGCCATTTCTACCTCGCGCTCTACTGGGCCCAAGCCCTCGCCGCGCAAGACAACGACGCCGACCTCAAAGCCATCTTCACCCCCGTCGCGGCGGAACTCGAAGCCAACGAAACGAAGATCGTCGCTGAGCTGTTCGCCGTGCAAGGCCACCCCGTGGACATCGGCGGCTACTACCTCCCGGACGACGCCAAAGCCAACGCCGCTCTCCGCCCGAGTGCCACGTTCAACGCCATTCTAGCAGCAATCTAATCAAAGCTGCGACGTCTTCTGCCCGTTACCCACCAGTCGAAGGCGCAAAAATCAAGGAGTGGCGGACTCCGATCCGCCACGCCCATGAGCGACCAATGATTTGAGGAAACCGCCCTTCATTGGCCTCCCATGGGCATGGCGATTCGGAGATCGCCACTCCTTGGCATCGGCACGTAAGCGCCGCAGGGAGGATCAGATTTGTGGGTTGTTTAACCGGGAAAGGAAGAGCACAGGGGCATGGGGTGCGACTTGCGATGGTGGAGCGGTTAGCGAGGAGAAGCGCGGGAAGAGCATCTTCTATCGGCTACTGATGCCGTGCGTGGCGGAAATTGCGCTCTGCTTGCGAGAGGGCGAGAGCACTTGGCGAGCCTAAGAACTTGCTCCCAATTTCCCCGAAAACCCGTTCTGGACAGGCTCAAATCCCTTGCCTATTTTCCGCGCTCTTCCACCAACTACACCATGATCCGCAAATTCATTCCTGGCGCCCTGGCCCTCGGTCTCATCGCCACCTCCACCGCCAAGACGCCAGCCGCCCCCGCCAAGACGGAAGCCGCCACGCCCGCCGTCGAAATTCCTGCTAGCCCGGATGCCGCGACTCCCGCGGTGGCCGTCCCCCCCAAGCCGAAGCTTGATCCTGCGGTGATTAAGTCAGATTCGTCCTATGCGCTCGGTTTCCGCACCGGTGGTGGATTCGCCCAGCAGTTCGGCAAATTCGGAGTGGGTGCAGACGACCTCGATACCGAAACTTTCCTCAAGGGATTCATGGCAGCTATCAAAGGTGGCAAGCCGGAACTCGAGGAAACCAAACTCCAAGCCGCCATGGAGGCGCTTGGTGAAATGCTCCAAGGCCGAGAAAAAGTCGCCGCCGCCGCCAACCTCGAAGCCGGGAAAAAATTCCTCGCGGAAAATGGCAAGCGCAAGGAAGTGACCACCACCAAGAGCGGCCTTCAATACGAAGTCCTCGCCAAGGGCGGCACCGAAACGTATGTCGCGCCCAAGGAAGGCGACAAGGATGCCGCTGAAAAGCAGTTCATGGTCCACTACAAGGGCACACTCATCGACGGCAAGCAATTCGATGCCTCACCCGCAGGTGAGCCAGTGCCGATGACGCTTCAAGTCGTTCCGGGTTTCAAGGAAGCGCTCACCACCATGCCCGTCGGTGCCAAGTGGAAGCTCTTCATGCCGAGCGAACTCGCCTACGGCGAAGAGCGCCGCAGCGCGGAGATCGCCCCTAACAGCGTGCTGATTTTCGAGTTGGAACTCTTGAAAATCCAAGACGCACCGGCGGCTCCTGAAGGCGCAATGCCATTCCCGATGCCACAAGGTGGACCTGGTGGACCTGGTGGACCCGGCGGACCTGATGGTGCCGGGGGCCCTCCTGAGGAGTGAGTTTCTCCGGATAGATTTTTCAACAAAGGCTGCCGGTCACCCCGGCAGCCTTTTTTGTGGCGGAGGGTGTCCCGGCTGTCCCAGCCGGGAGCGGAGGCTTAGAAACCGGCTGAGACAGCCGGGACACTTTCCGGTCTGTGGAGGAGGAGCATCGCCGGATCCTCCGCGATGCGCTTTTGGCGGCTAGTGTTTTAGAACATGATCTAACGCTGGTGACCCGAGGTGAAACGGATTTCGGAGGGCTGGTCATCCGGGTTTCAAGTCCGTTTTTGCGGTCGTCCGCGCGGCGGTGAGTTGCTTTCGCGGAACTTTTGACAGCCGCCGCAAGATGGCTATGGTCCCGCCGTTCCAAGGAACGCAGCACCCCATTTTACCATGAGCGAAACCACCGTCGAAAAGCACACCTTCCAAGCCGAGATCCAGCAATTGCTCGATCTCGTCGTCCACTCTCTCTACACCGACAAGGAGATTTTCCTGCGCGAGTTGATTTCTAACGCTTCGGATTCGATGGAGAAACTCCGTCACATCGAGGCCACGGAAAAGGACGTGCATGAGCCGACGCTGCCGTTAGAAATCCACATCACCACCGACTCGGAGGCCAAGACGCTGACGATTTCCGACTCGGGCATCGGCATGACTCGCGAGGAATTGGTGAAAAATCTGGGCACCATCGCCCACTCGGGGACGAAGGCGTTTCTCAAGAACATGAAGGACAGCGGCAGCACGCCGGGCAACATGATCGGGCAGTTTGGCGTCGGCTTCTACTCGGCCTTCATGGTGGCGGACGAGGTGAAGGTCCACACCCGCAGTTGGCGGGCGGAGGGCGAGGAGCTGGTCTGGATCAGCGATGGCAAGAGCGGCTATGAGATCGAGGAATCGCCCGGCCAAGCGCGTGGGGTGAAAGTGGTGATGCACCTGAAAGAAGAACTCGGCGAGTATGCTGAGGAAACCCGGCTCAAGCACCTGATAGAAACTTATAGCAACTTCGTCGGCTTCCCGATTTTCCTCAATGGCAAGCGCATCAACGAAGTGGCCGCGTTGTGGCTGAAGAATAAATCTGAAATCTCCGAGGACGAATACAAGGCGTTCTATCAGTTCGCTGGCAAGGCGTTCGACGCGCCAGCTTACCGCCTGCATTTCAGCGCCGACGCACCGATCGCGATCAACGCGCTGATCTTCGCCCCGAGCGAAAACCCAGAGCGCATGGGCTTCGGCAAGGTCGATGGCGGCGTCTCGCTCTACTCGAAAAAAGTCCTGATAGACGCCGAGCCGAAG
>JAYVEJ010000439.1:0-1607 GCA_043748885.1 Luteolibacter sp.
GATCAGCGTCAGCCCGTCATAAAACACCACGCTCCCGACTGGTGAGCTACCTGCCACGGTGGCAGTGAAAGTGAGTGCTTGGCCGCCGTTAGATGGCTCGCTGCCGCTGGTCCGCGCGAGGGTGACGGTGGTCGCGCCAGTGATGGCGCCGATGGTCACCGTGCCTAGCCCGGCAAAGTGGGTGTCATCTTTGAACGTCGCAATCGAACGCGAGGAGCCGTAAGTGCCGTTAGGCTTGGCCGCACCCGCATCGAACGTCAGCGCAGAAATTTGCCGGGTGCCGATGTAGTCGAGCTGCACCTTAGCCCCGGTGGTGATGTCCAATGAGCCGCCGCCAAGCGCGAGCGAGCGGCTGAGAATGAGCGTGCCGCCCTGCACCTTGGTGTCACCGCTGTAGGTATTCACCCCGGAGAGCGTCCAACTGCTGAAGCTCGACTTGGTCACACTGGTGGCGAGCTGGCCGGCGGTGCCGAGCACGCTGTCGCCAATGCTGCCGCTGATTTCACCGCTGCCCGGACTGGTTCCAGTAGTCAGTGAGTTCCCGTGGCTCAAGATGAGTGTCTTGCGGTTGTCCACCCCGGCGGAGCCAGGGCTGGCAACGTCGCTGGTGAATTTCAAAAGCCCGCTCTCGCCGCGCGCGGTGGGGAAACCGCTACTCGTCCCCCCCTGGGAGATCGTTGCGCTGCCGGTCGTTCCTGCCAGCTTGATGACGCGATCGGTGGTTTCGCCAGGGCCGTTGTAGCTCAGCGTGCCGTTTTTGTCGTTAGCACCGAGCGCGATGGTGCCACTTGCGACAGTGGTGGGGGCCCCAAGATTGCTGCTGGCAGTGCCGTTGACGACTCGGTTCAGCGAGGAAACTTGGAGAGCTCCGGCCTGCACGCTTACCGGACCGGTAAAGGTGTTAGCGCCGTTGAGTGGTGTCGGCCTGCTGGTTGCGCCGAGTTTAATCAAGCCACCCGGGCCACTCACCACTCCATTCATGTTAAAACTGCCATCCGTCGCGCCGACATCCACAATTGAGGTCGCGCCTAGGACGATGGGGCCATTCCAAGCATCATCTCCCCAACCATTGCCGGTTGCAACTTTGCCGCCGTTCAGCGTCAGAGCGCCGGTGATTTGATTGCGGTTTAACGCAAGCGTGGCACCACTTTGCACCGTGACATTGACTGAGCCAGCACCGCCGAGTGGCGACGGATTCGATAGGGCACAACTCACCACTCCAGCGTTGATCACCGTGCCGCCGGTGTAGGTGTTCACCCCGTCGAGATTCAGATCGCCGCCGTTGGACTTGATGAGTGACCCTGTGCCGCCGAGGACTCCGCTGAAGGCATAGGTGCCAGACGTCGCGCTGACGGTGGTGGATGCCGGCGATATGTCGGACGCGAGGGTGATCGTGCCGCCGGCCGCATTGTCGAAAATCGCATTCTTACCATTTACGAAAGTCGTGGTCGCACCAGAAAGCAGATCCTTCCAGTTGACGGTGGATGTATCCCAAGTGCCACCACCTGCGACGTTCCAAACGAGGGCACCCGCATTCGGTGCCACTTCCGCGAGACTGGCGTCGGAAAAGCGGATTTCATCGTGCATGTAGTCACCCACATTGTTGC
>JAYVEJ010000440.1:0-4450 GCA_043748885.1 Luteolibacter sp.
CCATCAGCCGCTCGACGTTGTCTTTCAGCGCGGCAAGCGTTTCATGACTGGGCGAAAAGCGTTGATCCAAAGGAGGAGAAGCCGCCGAGGTGGGTGGCACGCCGGTTTCCAGCATAGCCACACGTTGTTCCAAACGCTCGAGATGACGACCGACGATGATTTCGCGGATGCGTTCGACTGTTTGGGACGGATTCAGGGGTGGTGCGTAGGGGGACATGGAAACTCGCCGGGGGGGAAGTCCTAGATCCGGGGGGGATCTGAAACACGGTTGAGGTGAGGCGCCGTGACCGTATGGAAACTTGGCGGTTTGTAAATAAGTTCCACAAAATTTCGCCCCCCATGATCGCGGGTAGGGTCGAGTGCAAAAAATTTAGGCGTTGAGCCTGAGGTCTCAGTGAAAAACTTGAATCGGTGAAAGACACCGCGCGAAGAATCGGGTAAATAGTTGCCAATGTCCGAGGGTAACGAGGAGAAAGTGGATGAACGCGATGCGATTTTGGTGCAGGGCTACGCGAAAACTCGGAAGAGTCTGATCGCGCGGCTGGACAACTGGGAGGATCAGCGGACGTGGGATGAATTCTACCAGACCTACTGGCGGCTGATCTACTCAGTGGCCGTGAAAGCCGGGCTGCGGCAGGACGAGGCGTTCGATTGCGTGCAGGAAACGATTTTATCGATCGCCAAGCAGAGTAAGAAAAAGCTCTACGATCCCGAGCAAGGTTCGTTTAAAACGTGGCTGATGAACATGACTCGCTGGCGGATCAACGACCAATTCCGCAAGCGCAAGAAGGACACCGCGATGCTGGTGGGCGAGTGGGAAAACGACCGCAAGACCGCCGTGATCGACCGCGTGGAAGACCCTAACGGCGACGTGCTGTCCCGGCTGTGGAATGTGGAGTGGAAGAAAAATGTGGCAGACGCCGCGCTGTCGCGGGTGAAGGCGCAAGTCTCGCCCAAGCAGTATCAGATTTTCGACTGTTATGTGATCAAGCAGTGGGACGCGAAACGGGTGCAAGATCAGCTCCACGTCAGCATGGCCCAAGTTTATTTGGCGAAGCACCGCGTGGGTGCCGTGCTCAAGCGCGAACTCGCCAAACTCGAAGACGAAGCCGATGGCGATTAAAATCAGGCCGAACCCAGCGATCCCCGATCACGAGGTCCTGCGCAAAATCGGCGGCGGAGCCTACGGTGAGGTCTGGCTGGCGCGCGGTGTGACCGGCGCACTGCGGGCGGTGAAAGTGGTGTGGCGCGAGGATTTCGAGGATGAACGGACCTTCGAGCGGGAGTTCGAGGGGATTTTAAAATTCGAGCCGATGTCGCGAGACCACCCGGCGTTGGTGAATATCCTGCACGTCGGGCGGAGTCCCGATGGCGTTTCCTTTTACTACTATGTGATGGAGCTGGGCGACGACGTGACGTCCGGCCAAGACATCAACCCGATCGAGTATGAGCCGCGCACGCTGCGGGCTGACAATCACCAAGGCGTGGGAACTCAATGGGATACGAGCGTCTGCATCGACGTGGGCCTGCGCTTGGCCGAGGCGTTAGATCACCTGCACGAGCGCGGGCTGGCGCACCGCGACGTGAAACCATCTAACGTGATTTTCGTCAACGGTCGGGCTAAGCTTGCGGACATCGGGCTGGTCGCGACGCGTGGCCAGCGGACGTTCGTCGGCACCGAAGGATTTGTCCCACCGGAAGGACCAGGCTCGGCCCAAGCGGACGTTTATAGCTTGGGAAAAGTGTTGTATGAAATCGCCACGGGGAAGGATCGGATGTCATTTCCCGAGCTGCCGGACGTGATCCCCGAGGGCGCGGATCGGAAGCGCTGGCTGGAGCTGAATAAAATCATTTGCGACATCTGCGAGCCGCGGATTTCCAAGCGCAAGATCTCCACCGCCGCCGATCTAGCCGATGCACTGCGCTGTCTCCAGCGCGGGAAACGCCGCCGCCAGAGCGGGCTGGCGGTGTGGATGACGACTCTGGTGCTGGCTGGCTTCGTCGGCTGGGTGGGCTGGATCACCCTCAAGGACAGCGACTGGCTGAAGCGGGCGATCCCGATCAGCAAGCCGACTCCACCCCAAGTGGGGATGCTCAAAGTGGTGAGTTTTCCTGAAGGGGCCGAAGTCTTCGATGGCACGGGAAAATCATTGGGCACCACCAGCATTTTTGTGCAAGCCAGCGTCGGCGAGGAGTTTGCCTTCACGATTAAGAAGTCCGGCTTCAGCGATGCCACCGTCAAGGGCAAGGCCCAGCCGACGATTGTGAGTGAGCCGCAACTTGTCCCGGTGACTCTGCAAGTTTACTCCCCGCCGCAACTGGGAGAAAAGTGGGACGACCATCTCGGAAATTCGTATCAGCCAGTCGGCCAGGAACACATCAGCTCAGGATTCATGACCAAGGCGGATTGGGAAAAATTCGCCCGCGCCGCCAAACGGCCCGCGACGGCGGCGGAGTTTCTCAAATTTTCCCAGAACGGCCAACCGGTCGATGTCGCTCTAACATCGGCCAACGAGGTGGCCGCTTTCTGCGACTGGTTTCGCGACGGCGGAATCAAGGCCGGCTTCCTCACTGACGAACATGAAGTCATGCCGGTGATGGAAAGTTCGTTTGAAAATCCGGCCCTCAGCGAGCGCGCCCGCAGCGAGGGATTGAAGCCGTTCCGCGTGCAAGTCCGCCAAGTCGCCTTCGGCGAAATCACTCTAACCACCGATCCGCCCGGGGTCGAAGTTTACATGAATGCGCTGGCGGACACCACCAACCGCGAGTCGAAGGGGTCCGCTAACCCGTCGTTGATGATCCCCAAATTGAAACCCGGTGACTGGCAACTCTATCTGGTCAAAGAGGGCTACAAGCCGCTGCCCATCGACATCAAGGTCAACGAGGGCGAAAAAGTAGTCCGAACCGTGACCTTGGAAAAAAGTTTGGGCGTGGTGTTCGGGAAAACTTGGGCGAACGGCATCGGCATGAAATTCGCCCCGCTCGGCGCGGATCTGATGGTCTCCATCTGGGAGACCCGCGTCAGCGACTATCAGCGCTTCGTCAAAGAATCGCGGCGTGCCGCAGCGCGTCCTCCCGATTTTCCGCAAACCCCGGACCATCCAATCGTCAACGTTTCCCGCGAGGACGCGCAGGCGTTTTGCAACTGGCTAACCGAAAGCGAGCGCAAGTCCCAGCGCATCGCCGATACCCACATTTACCGGCTGCCCACCGACCTAGAGTGGAGCACCATGGTCGGCCTCCGCGAGGAAGAGGGGATCAGTCCCGGCTGGCGGGATGCCCGCAAACAAGCGGTCTATCCGTGGGGCGTCTCGTGGCCACCGGATGCGATCGTCGGTAACTTCGCCGATCTAACCGCCGCCGCCACGCCGGGCGTGTCGATCAACCGCACGATCTCTAACTACAACGACGGCTTCGCGTTCACCGCTCCGGTGGGTTCGTTTCCGCCGAATGCCGCCGGCTTCTACGACCTCAGCGGGAATGTCCAAGAGTGGGTCGAGGACGAATACTCCAAGCTCGGGAAAAATTTGTTAGGCGTACTGCGCGGCGGCGGCTGGAGCACCTTTCAGTCCGAGAATTTGTTGTCCGGCTCGCGCAATGCCGTGCCCCCGACCTATCAGGATGCGATCTACGGCTTCCGCGTGGTGCTTGCCAAAGTCCCGCCGAAATCCGAATGACCAATTTCTAACGAACGACTCCTACCATGGTTGAAATCAAACTCGCATATGAAGGGAACCTGCATTGCAGTGCCACCCACTTACCCTCCGGCAACACGCTCGTCACCGATGCACCGCTCGACAACAACGGCCTTGGTCTCGCCTTTTCGCCCACCGATCTGCTCGCCACCGCGCTCGGCTCTTGCATGGCCACCGTCATCGGCATCCTCGCCAAACGCAAAAACCTCGCCGTGGAAGGCATGACCGTGAACGTCCGAAAATTCATGTCAGACGACCAACCGCGCCGCGTCAAACGGCTCGAACTCGACCTGCAAATCCCGCTGCCCGCATCTCACCCGGATCGCAAATTGCTAGAAAGTGCCGCGCACGGTTGCCCAGTCCACCAGAGCATCCATCCCGACATCGAGGTGGTGATGAAATGGCTGTGGCAGGAAGAGTGAGCAAACGTAGCAGCTCCCACGGGGACCACGCGCGCCCTCGCGGGTGGGATGGGGCACCGCCGCCCCATCCTTGGCGGCTGTAACGCTGTAATTGGCAGCGCCATTCAGACAGAACCAGTGCCATTAAGACTTGTCCCTCAGTCTTGTGAATAAAATAAATCGTTCTGTTTTTAGCTGTTCCCAAGCACTTTCGCAACGCGGCTCCATTGGACATCCTCACGCTGAAACAAATGACCCTTCGCAAATCAGGCAAGCTCTTTTGCCCGCTTCTCTGCATCCAATTTCAAGCCCACCACAATTTGGGATCACATTCTGGACAGTAGAAAAGCGGAC
>JAYVEJ010000441.1:0-1606 GCA_043748885.1 Luteolibacter sp.
CAGGTTCTCCGCCAAGGTGGCTGGTGCATGTATCCCATCGCGGGATTTTCGATCGCCACCGTCTGGCTGATCATCGACATCTGGATGCGCACCAACGCCAAGAAAATGGTTCCCGAAGAGGATGTTTCCGTCGCCCAGCAATCGTTCCTCGCCGGGGATTACATCGGTGCCTATCAGGCCATGAAAGTGCTCAACAGCCCGTTCGCAAATGTGGTTCGCACCGCGCTGGCCTCGATCGGCTATGGCAAGACGGCCACCGAGGAAGCACTCGTCGCGGAAGTGGACAAGGTGAGTTCCAAACTCCAGACGCGGATCAATTATCTATCGGTCATCGGAGTTTGCACGCCGATGGTCGGGCTGCTAGGAACGGTTTCCGGAATGCGCGGTGCCTTCGCCAGTCTCGGCTCGGCCGGCATCGGCGATCCGACGGCGCTCGCCGGTCACATCGGCGAGGTGCTCATCGCCACCGCCTCCGGCCTGTTCATCGCCATCCCGGCGTTCATGGGTTTCTATTTCCTGCGCAATAAACTTCAGTCTGGCGTCCATCACCTTGAGGAAGAGGCCGAGCGCTTGTTCCGCAATGCGCCGTATGATTACCTTAAGGATGCGGACGTGGGCCAGGAAGAGACCTTCGCCGCGCTGCCTAACTGGCTTGAAGCCCCGCAAGGAATCTGAGCCGACCGCTTGCAAAATTTTTAACCCTAACCATCAAACACCATGGCCGGCGGCGGAGGAGGAGGAGAAAGCGGGGAACCTGAGTTCCAGATCGCGCCGATGATCGACGTGCTGCTGGTGCTCCTCATTTTCTTCATGAGCATCACCTCCGCCGAGGTGTTGAAGGTGGACAAGCACATCAAGCTGCCGGTTTCGCCACACGCCACCAAGCGCGATCCGGAAATGGCCAAGCATGAGATCGCGATCAACCTGCGCTGGGACGGCAAACAGTCTTTGCTACTGGTCGATGACCGCGAGTATCCGAATATTTCCGAGCTAACACCCATCCTCAAGGAACGGGTGTTGAAGGATCCCAAGCTGCGTGCCGTCGTCCGCGGGGATGCCCAGCTCCCTGCGCTTGAAATCCAGAAAATCATGAACCTAGTCGGCGAGGCGGGGATTTCCGAAGTCTCGTTCGCGGCTTCTAATAAATAATTCCCATGAAACGCCGTCGCAAACACAAGCCATCGTCCGAGGTGAATCTCGGGTTCCAGATCGCGCCGATGATCGACGTCGTATTCGTCATCATGCTTTATTTCATGGTCATGGCCGGTGCGGTCCAAGTGGAGAATGCTCACAATACCAAGCTGCCCGGCACCATCCAGACGGACTCCGACACGCCGCTACCGGACGAAATCACCGTCCGCGTCGAGGATGATGGCCAAGTCTATCTGAACGACGATCCGCTCGACGCACCCGACGCCAAGGCTCTTCCGGAATTCAAAGCCAACTTGGTTCAGCTTAAAGAAAGCAGCGACGCTTCGAAATCCGAAGTGCTGGTCACCATTTACGCCAACGAACTTGCGCGCTACGAAAGGGTGGTGGACGTTCTCGATGCTCTCAGCCAAGCGAAGATTTCTAACGTCACGTTCCAGGCCGGTAGCCCGGACTA
>JAYVEJ010000442.1:0-11389 GCA_043748885.1 Luteolibacter sp.
CCGCAGCAGCAAAACTCAATGGCGCTTCACCACCGCCGAAGCCCGCATCAAACTCAAACGACTTTATCCGAAACTTTAAAGGTTACAGACTACTAGGGTGTGCTTCATAGGTGAGGTGATGAAATCAATCGTGGAAGACCTCTCGGTGAACCTCCTTGAGGTATGCTGCCTCATTTCTCAGTGGGGTTGTTTTCTGCGCAGCCATCAAGGCGCGGGCGTGACCGCCAGGCGGAAGAATTTCCTGCCAGCGCTACTTGGTAGGGTGAACTGGATTCGGTCCGGGGATGTGAGGATCTGACTGGCAGCCGGGGCGGCGTCAAACCATACCGATAGATCGTCGGAAAATTGCAGTTTGTAGCTGGCCACCGCAGTGGGAGGGTGCGGCCAAGTCCAAGTGAGGACGCCGCCGGTGTTGATGATCGCGGGGGTGGCGGTGAAGCTTGAGCCGCTAGCGCCCATGAAATATTCAATTCCGTTGGGCAGGCCGTCGCCGTCGGAATCGACGTCGGGAGTCTGACCGCCGGTGTTGGCGGCGGCCCAAGCGGCGTAGCCGGAGGTGGGGAGCTGGTGGATGGAGAAGCCGGCTTGCATGGGGCCGTGGTTTCCAGAAACCGTTTGCGGCAAGGTCAACACCAAGCTGGTCGTGTTGGTGGCCGTGGCGGTGAGCAAGGCATACTCGTCTCCGGTCGCAGGCGATCCGAATGCCAAAGGTGTCGCTGCGGACGTGCTGTCGCTCGTTGCTAGGGAAACAGTTTCATTGTAGGCGTAAATGGTCCGGGTATCGCCGTAGCCGAATTGGAAGCGATACTCCCGGCTGCTGTCTAATCCGGTGAAGGTCAAGGTCATCCCCCTGGGAGTGGAATTTGGGTAAGCCCCGAATTGATATTGCTGGCTGGTGCCGAAGGCCGCCCCCGTGACGCTGCCGGCGCTAGCGCCTCCGATGATGCCCATGGTCACACTGACCCCCGAACCCAGCGACAGCGGAGTGGTGAATGGCGTGTTCCAGAGACTGAAGGGGATGCCGTCATAAGTGCCAACACCGCCGAAGACGGCGGCTCCCACGAGGGTGCCGTTGTTGAGGAAAGGAATGCGGCTGCTGGAGTTGGCAGTGGTGGCGGCGATGGAGCCGGAGTTCGTCACAGCGATCGTGAGCGTGTATGGGCCGCTGAAAAGAGTCCCGTTACCGACCTTGAAGCCAATCGTGGCGTAGGGTGAGCCGGTAGCATTCGTTGCTGGGGTGAAGCGGAGCCGACTCGCCGAGATCGCGGCGGCGTTGATTTCCTGATTGAGGGTGACATTCGCCCAGTTGCCCGTGCCGGTGGTGTCGAATTGCAGGCTGCCAGACAGGGGCAGCGTCGAGATTCCCACCGCCGCGAGCGGGAGGCCAGCGGGGTCTGAATAGCTGCCGAAGTCACCTAGCGAGAGCGTCGTTAGCGAGTTTTTGTTTAAAATCAACGAGTCAGGGGTCGAGGATGGGGCAACAACGGCGGTATTCAGCCGATGAACTGCGAACCCGGCGATGATTGGCCCGATGCCGGAGGCCGCTTGCGGGAGGTCAAGCCGGACACTGGTCGAACCCGAGATTGTGGTGGTGAGCAGGGCGTAGTCGTCGGAAGTGGGGACGTCACCGATTGCTAGGGGCGCCAGAGTGCTGCTGGCATCGCTGAGTGTGAGAATGGCGTTGGCGCTGTAGGGATAGGAACCCACTCGGGTGTCACAAAATCCGTATTGGATGCGGTAGGTTTGATTCGCTACTAGGCCAGTTAGGGTCAAAGCGCCGGCGGCATTTCCCGAAGAGTAGGCGACGGTGGCGTATTGCTGAGTGCCTCCCAAGGCGACGGTGGAGTTCAAGGATGCACTGGCCACGGCGCTGACTCCGGAGCCGAGCAAGCGGGCCGTGGTGAGGGGCGACGACCAGAGGCCGAAGGGAATTCCGTCATAGGTGCCGGCATTTCCGAAGACCGCCGCGCCCACCAAGGTCTCGGTGTTGAGGAAGGGAATGCGAGTGCTGCTGTAGGTGCTCGCGGCACTGATCGCGTTCACCGTGAGCGTCTGTGAGACCTGCGGGGCCGGTAGATAGCTGGCGTTACCGGCTTGATTGGCCGAGATTTGGGCGGTGCCCATTCCCGTGATGGTGACCACGCCAGTGGTGGCAGCCACTGTGGCCACGACTGGATTGTCGCACGAATAGGTGACTGCCAATCCAGAACTCGCGGTGGCCGGGTCCGAGAAGGGTGGATCGACCCACGCCTTGCGGAGCGTCGGACCTAGATCGAACGTGATCGTCTGGCTGGATTTGGTGACCGTAAGGGTTTGGCTTGTTTGGGGTGCCGCAGCGAAGGCGGCGTCACCCGCTTGATTGGCTAACAAATTGGTTGAGCCTATTCCGGTGATGGTGACCACGCCGGTGGCGGAATCCACCGTGGCTACGGCCGGATTGCCGCTTGAGTAGGCGACTGGCAAGCCCGAGCTCGCCGTCGCCGGGTTTGCGAAGGGCGGACTGTTCCTCTCCTTGCTCAGTGCTGAGCCTAGGTCGAAAGTGATTGTCTGATTGCCTTGGGTGGCGGTGGGTGTGGCGGTCACCAGTGCCGACCACTCGCTGTCGCCGGAACTGCTCGTGGCGGAGACTTTGAACTCGTAGGGCGTGCCAATTGCGAGACCCGCACTCCGCTGGGGTGGTGCCACAAGCGTGTCGATTTGCTCGACGCCGCTGACGGTGTTGCGGCTCCAAAGCTTGTAGCCAGCAGCACCGGAGGATGGTGCCCAGTTCAGTGAGACTGCACCGAGGCCAGGTGTGGCGATCAGTCCCGTCGGCGTTGCCGGTTTGCTGAGTAGAGTGAACGTCACTGGGGCGGTGGCCGCTCGCTCCACCCAGACGACGAGCATTGGCTTGCCGGTGGTATCGCGGACAATTCCTTGGCGAAAATTCGGTCCTGGGGTCTGCTCCACGCCGTCGATTAGGAGGTGGGCCGGTGCGTCGGCGGAGGGCATCCACTCCTTCACCACGAGGCAGAGATTGGCGACTGGGGATGCGGCGCTGGCCGCGATCCGGACCGACGGTGCGGCACCGGTGGCGGTGAAATGGTAGGCCCGCTCCGCAGGAACATAGGCGACCCCTTGGCAATCGGCCAAGGTCTGGATCGGCGGAGCTTGCGCCCACGACTTGGCCAGCGGGGCGAGTTCGGCGGCGGTGCGGGTGGTCACCCCGTAAAGATTCATCACTTGCTGCTGATAGGTTCCAACATTACGCCTCACGGGATAGAGGTTTCCAACGCAGGTGGAACTCGGGCGATCCGGCCAACGCGTGTCGCGATCATCGTCAGGAACCAGTGAAACCGGCCAATGGTTCCAGCAACTGAATCTGGAATAGTTTGGATTCCAAAGGCCAAAAGGTGACCAGGTGGACCCCGCTTCCCCGATGATGTAATGCTTGTAGTTCGCCTTGAGGTTCATGTATTCGATGTTGCCGTTAGCAATGGCCGGATCGAGGCTCACCGCACCCGACCCGCCCGACCAGTCGTAGCGTCGGGTCTCCCCGTTCATGTTGGCCACGACGATCATTTGGTCATTGCCGTTATCTTCTGGACGGGTGCCCGGTTGATTTAGCATCTCGTGTTGGATGACTTCTCCCAGACGGCCGGGCGTGTTGGCACGGACCTCCTGATAGCGCACGGCAACTCCATCGGGATAGATGGCGTAATACTCATCCGTCCAATCACCCCACGGATCGTTGGTGGTGAGCAATTTATAGTCGATCATGTTACTCGCCACCCGCCAATGCACGATGACTCTGGCAGGGGTATTTTCAATCAGGCGCACATGAGAAAAACGACAATGTTTATCGGACATGTGTTCCGCGAAGCTCGGCCCTTCGGTCCAATTCTCGGGGCTCTGGTCGCTAACCCAAATACCGTTTTCGGAGACCGTGGA
This sequence comes from Luteolibacter sp., assembly GCA_043748885.1. Classification (GTDB taxonomy): domain Bacteria; phylum Verrucomicrobiota; class Verrucomicrobiia; order Verrucomicrobiales; family Akkermansiaceae; genus Luteolibacter. The sequence continues at coordinate 3,931 of JAYVEJ010000442.1, forward strand.
GAGGCCATAACTCGTCCCCCGCCAAAACACCATTCGCACCGGATGCTGATCGAAGCCCACGACGATATCAGGGTGATCGCCCACCCGCCACAGATTGTCCCAAGCAGGAGTGTAGGCGAGCTTTTCGTAGCGGGCGCCGAACGTTCCATCCGGTGTTCCGCTAGGCATCACCCGATATTGCAACGGCTGCGGATTTGCCGGAACCAGTGCCGTTCGGTTCGAGGCGATTTCCGAGCCGCTAAGCGGCCGACCATAAATCCGCACCTCGTCAATCAAACCGTCGAAAACCACATTAGAGAGAAAGCTCTGGGCAAACCCTCTGACCGTTCCGTTGGGAGCTTCTTTCTTGTGTGACATCCCGATCCGAATGTCGGTGGCGGCGGCATCCACTAGGGTGCCGGAAGCTGAGAGGGTTCCTGCCGATGCGCCATCGATATAGACCTTGAGACCGGAAGCAGGGTCATAGACTGCGGCTACATGCGTCCATTTCAGCAATGGCAATTGGGCGGAAGTCGTTAGGGTGTTCCAGCCGCTGGGCGATTGCACGCGAAACACGAGGTGCCCCAAAAAGTCCATGTGCAGAGAATATCCATTCGCGGTGCCCCCGCTGTGATCAACGATGGCGGCGGAACTGTTGGCATACTCTTGTGGTGCCACCCATGCCTCCACGGTCAATCCGGCGCTGACATTCGGTGCCTTGGCGGCGGGCAGCGTCACCACCGAGGTGTAACCGTCAAACGCGAGGCAAGTGCCCGATACCCCCTGCTGCCAGATCGCCGTGTTGCCAGAAATCGTGCAGTCAGCAGCAGTCACGTTTTCCTGCGTGAGGTATTTCCGCGCCAACGGGCGCGTGCTCACGCCTTCATCAAATTTCCACCAGAGCTCGGGTGAAGCCACCGGCGGAATCTTGATTGGAGCACCGCTGGTGGCGATTGGTGGGGTGTCCTGCGGGACCGCTGGCTGCGTGGTCACCCCGGCAATCCCGCCAGCATTCATTGAAAACGTCTGAACGGTGAGGTTCGACGGGCTGTTATAGACGTCTAGCTTTTCCTGGCTGCTCCGCACCGTGCGCGTCACCGTGGCATCCGGACTGATGGTGAAATACTCCTCCACGTAGTCCTGACAGTAACTGGACGGCGAACCGTTGTAAGAGCCTTGGAAATCGGTGAAATGGTTGTTCATCAGGTCCGGTGCATAGCGCCAGTGAATCACCACGCGGGTGGCACTGCTTTCGATGATGCGCACATACGAGCAGCGGTTGATGTTATCCGGCCTCCCGGTCGGTCCGTCGCCATTGCGGGCGACGATTTCCGGTGCAAGCCATTGTGATGTGCCGACTTCCCAATACGGCAGATAGCTGTGTTCCCGGCTGAAAACGAAGCGGCCTGCGGCCAACTGCACCACCACGTCGGCGTATTTCCCGGTCAGCGCCCTGCCCGGCAAGGCCACCTCAGAGGCGTCCGGATAGGCGAGACGTGTGTAATACGCGTAGAACCCTGCGGCATCGGCGACGCCGGAACCTAGCAGAACAGCGGCGACCACTGCGATGCGTGCTTGAATCGCGGTGGATTTGAAACAAAGACCGATGGAAACCATGGTGTGTGTAGATTTTAGGCAGGGTTTATTGAAATCAGTTGTGAAAGACCTCGCGGTGAACCTCCTTAAGATATTTCAGGCTGTCCGTCGCCAGCGCCTCCGGGCTATCTGCGAACTTCCGCCAGATGCAGCAGAGTTTGGCGATCTTGGGCATATCGGGATCGAAGGATTCGATGGTGATGCATCCTTGATAGTTGATTTGCTTGAGCATCTTGAAGATTTCGAGCCATGGGACCATGCCGGTTCCCGGGATTCCGCGCTGGTTTTCACAGGCGTGGAAATAGGCCAACTCCGGGCCGCAGCGTCCGAGCGCAGCAACCATGTCGTTTTCCTCGCGGATCAAGTGGAAGGTGTCGGCGTGGATTTTCACATTGGGCATGTCCACCTCGGCGATGAAACGAAGGGCATCGTCGATGGTATTGAGGAAGTGGGATTCGAAGCGATTGAGGGTTTCGATGCCCATGATCAAGCCGGGGGCGTTGCGTTGGGCGTATTGAGCGATGGTTCGGGTGCATTCCACGCCCCACTTCCACTTGTCTGCGGTGCGCATCGTTCCGCTGAGGTAGCCCCAGCCGCAATAGATCACGCCGCCGAAGACCTTCGCGCCGGCCTCGGCGGACAGATCGACGAGTTTTTTGGAGAGTTCCACGCCCGCGTTGCGGACCGAGGGATCGGGGCTGATGGGGTTGCATTCCAGCGGCATTCCGAAGCCGGTATTGATGATGAGGCCGAGGTCATCAGCGGCGCGTTTCACCTTGGCAGCAGGAAAATGGTCGGGGTCGAAGGGGATGATTTCCACTGCGTCAAAACCCAGTGCCTTGCAATGGTCGAGGATCGGTAGGTCCGCGTCCACGAAGGTTTCCTTGAACAACAATGAATGAATTCCGAAATACATGGGTTCTGAGTGAGGTGGATTTCTGCGCAGCCATCAAGGCGTCGGCGTGACCACATGGCGGAAGAATTTCCTGCCAGTGCTATTTGGTAGGTGAACTGGTTTCGGTTTGCTGAGTCAAGTCAAAGTCACTGGGGCGAGGGCGTACACTTCATCGTGGGTCACCCAGTTGAGATTCGGCCCGGCTCGCAAACCGGGCAAAACAAATAGCGTGTCAATATCCGCTCCATCCAGTTTCAAAATCGGAACTTGGCCCGGCAATGGGTGAGTGTCGGGAAAGGTCCAGAATTAACTGGCCCACGCGACGATTCATCCCTGAGATGACGGCCCCCGGTTTTTCTCCCCTTTCTGGCTGGCCGATGACGCGAAGTATCTTAATCGCTCTGAGCACGACGCACCACGGTTTCCTGCGGGGCGTTGCGAGATACGCCCGCCAGCATGGCTGGCACATCGACGCGACCATGGCCTACACAGGCAAGATACCACGACGCTGGTCTGGAGACGGTGTGATTTCGCAGTGCAGCTTCTCCGATGAGCTTGCCGAGCATGTGAACTCACTGGGCCTGCCCACCGTGGAAATCACCGATCTCAACCAACGGGTCAACGCGGCGCGGATCGACACCGACTATGCGGCATTCGGTGCGGCGGCGGCCGAGTATTTCCTCGACCGGCGGTTCAAGCACTTTGCCGTCGCGCCGCTGGCTGACGATGCATTCCACGCGCAGCGCTTGCAGGGATTCATCGGGCGTCTGGCATTGGCCGGCCACTCGGTGGCGCACCTGCCGCCGCTGATTGCCGACCTAAGTTCGCAATCCATCGACTGGGCAAGCCGAGTCAGGGCGATTAGTGCCCGGCTCAATGAACTCCCGAAGCCGATTGCCGTATTTGCCTACAATGACGCGGTGGGTGTGGATATCATCAAAGCCTGCCTAGACATGGGGCTGCTGGTCCCCGAACAGGTGGCCGTGATGGGGGTGGACAACGACGAGTTGCTCTGTGAGGTCAGCCCGGTGCCGCTGTCGAGCGTCCGCTTCGACCTAGCGGAACTGGCCTACCAAGGAGCTGCTTTTTTGGATGAAATTCTCGACGGTCGATCCCAGGAGCGACACCGGGTAGTCCCCGCTGGCACTGGAATTACGACCCGTCTAAGTTCCGAAATTTTTGCGATGGACAACGTGCATGTGGCCAAGGCCTGCATGTTCATTACGAACCACCTAACCGATCCGAACCTTTCGGTCACTGCCGTAGCTGCCCATGCGGGGCTGGGGGAGCGGGGAATGCTCAAGGCATTCACCAAGCACGTAGGCCGCACCATGCAGGAGGAAATTTCCGTGCTGCGCCACGAAAAGGTCTGTGAACTGCTGCGCACCAGTGCGAGATCCATCAAGGAAATAGCGGCGGCCACCGGATTCTCGAGCGGTAATTATCTGACGCGGGCGTTCAGGCACCGTCATCAGATGACCCCGGAGCAATATCGACGGCTCGCCGCCGGGCGGTCGCCCCAAGCGCGGTGAAGTCGGTTCAGCTAGCAATTTTCAGACCGCGACTTCCCGTGACCGGTATTGCACCGGCGTCATTTGATGGCGTTTGCGGAATAGGGTGGCGAAGTATTGGCTGGAATTAAATCCGAGGCGCATCGCGATTTGAGTCACGGAAATGCCCGGTGTTTCCCGAAGTGCCTGAGCCGCATGATCGATACGGCATTGGTTCAGGAACGCCACGGGGCCGATGTTGACGAGTTCCTTGCAATACTTCGCCATCGCGGTGATTCCCATGCCGCACTGCGCCGCCATTCCCTCAAGCGTCCACGGCTCCGCGCAGCTCAATGGGTTTTCGACGAGGTCGTTTAGAAACAATTCCACCGTCCGCCGCCGGGTCACCAGTGACGGAGATTCCTCATGCTGTTGCTCGGCGAGCACGTCGAGAACCTCCACCAGCAAGCGGTTGATGGCGACCGCCAGTCGCGAACTCACGCGGGGTTGGCTCCAGCGCAAAACACAATCTGCGATGTCCCGGAACACCTGCCGCATCTGCGGGTTCGCGACCCACACGGCCTGCTCGCCTTGCCGGAGTTTCCTTGTCAACTCGGCCAAGTCCTTCGGCGACAGGACGACCCACGAAGGCCAGTTCCATTCTTGGTTCGGTCTCCTAACACCCACGTCCAGAATCAGCCAATACAACTTGCCGCGTCCGATGTTAGGATCCCCCAGCTTATGCAACTGCCAAGGGCGTGTGACCGTTAGATTCCCGGCCTGCAACGAGTGAACTCTACCGTCCACCCCGAAACCCATGCCACCGGTTTCGAGAAACGAGATCTCCAGCCCTTCATTCCGGTGGGAGTTCAACCCCCAGTCCTGGGAACTCCGGCAGCTCCAAAAACCGACGCTTGTCAGTCCTAGAAGGATGTTTGAATTCATGCGCTTTCCTGGGTAGCGGCCTTTCGAAAGCGCGTGTAGCTCGATTTTCCCTTCTCGAATCGCCCTGAATTGCGGGCCGCAGTCGTCGATTTCCAAGTGATCTTCGGAACTTTGATAAATCGGGGCGGGCGCTGCGGCTTTCATGAAGTGTTCAATATTCGCCGCCGCAGGATAGTGCAAGACCGGACTCGGACAATGCTCCACCCTCCAAATTTCCGAACAAACGGAACTAAAACTCGTCGGCCCACAGTGGTTTCGCCAGATTCGTAAAATCCCATACCATGCAAATCAGCTTTCTCGACTGGGTCATCGTCATTGTTTATCTCGCCGGAGTCGTCGGCCTCGGCTGTTGGGCCGGAATGAACGCCAAGAAAAAGGGGCAGCAACAAGGTGAGTCGGTTGCCGGTGACTACTTCATGGCGGCTCATACTTTGAAATGGCCGGTCATCGGCCTTGCGCTTTTCGCCACGAACATTTCCTGCGTCCACCTCGTCAGCCTCGCGCAATCCGGCTACGACACTGGCCTGCTGAACGGCAACTTCGAGTGGATGGCGGCCTTCACCTTGATCCTGCTCGGATTTTTTTTCGCCCCGTTCTATCTGAAATCCAAAGTCGCCACGCTGCCGGATTTCCTCGAAAAACGCTACTGCCGCGAGTGTCGCGACATGCTTGCCGTCGTCTCCATCGTGGCGGCCATCATTTTTCATATCGCCTTCCCGCTCGCCACCGGCTGGCTGATCCTGCACGACATTTTCGGGATCGAGAAATGGACCTGCATCTTGCTGATGTGCGGACTCACCGGGATTTACACCGTGGTCGGAGGGCTCGCCGCAGTGGCCATCACCGAGACGATTCAGACGGTCGTCCTCTTGCTCGGCGCGTTCGTGATCACCTGGTTCGCTTGGCAAAAAACCGGCGGTTGGGAAGGCATGACCACCACCCTTAACACGGCCAACGCCGCCGCCCAAGGCCTCACCGACGGCAAGCTCATGAGCATGCTCCGCCCCCACGGCGACGATAGCGGCATGCCTTGGTATTCCATCCTGCTAGGCTATCCGGTGCTCGGCATCTGGTATTGGTGTGCGGATCAAACCATCGTCCAGCGAGTGCTCGGCGCGAAGAGTGAGAACGACGCCCGCGTCGGTTCGATCTTCTGCGGTCTCATCAAAATCCTCCCTGTCTTTATCTTCATCGTCCCCGGGCTGATGCTCTACACCGCAGTCAAGCAGGGGAACCTCGAAGGCGTCGCTCAAGTCCGTCTGATCCAAACGGTCGGCAAGGAAAAAATCATTGCCATCACTGGCGACGTCGGCGGCGCGGCCATCGACCCGATCCACCTCGAGGAAGCCGAACTGCTCGATCTCTCGCAGCTCGCGATTCGGCCGACCGGCAAGGACTCCGCAATCATCATCGGTCCGAATGTACCAGTGAGAATCGAGATGACCGATCGCGGAGAAACGATTCCCGCACCGTCTGGAATCCACCCCTACCGGTCCAAGGAAGTCTATGCGGTCATGATCAAAAAGCTGCTACCTGTCGGCGTGCTCGGACTGCTCGCTGCCGCCCTGATGGCGGCACTGATGGGCAATTTATCCAGCGCCTCCAACTCGATCGCCACGATGGTCAGCTACGACATCGTCAAACGTTTCCGCCCCGCCACCAACGACAAGCAGCTCGTCTTCATCGGTCGCATCGCCACGCTTTCGTCCATCGCGCTTGGCATCGCACTGGTGCCGCTACTCGACCGCAAAGTCAGCATCTTCAACGCAGTCAACGAAATCATCGCCCACATGGCTCCACCCATCACCTGCGTCTTTCTGCTAGGCGTTTTCTGGCCCGCCGCCTCAGCTCGCAGCGCAAAGTGGACGATGTGGCTTGGATCGCTCCTCGGCGTGACCATTTATGCATTAAAAGCTCTCCACGAGGGTTATCCCCTACCCTTCGGCTGGGTTCCAACGTTCTTTATCGCCACGCCGTTCATGATGATGGCCTTCTACATGTTTGTCGCCTGCTTCATCCTGCAAATCGTCTTCACCCAGCTCCAACCCAAGCTCGCCGGGGAAGATCCGCAAGCCCTCTACTGGCCGCATCCGCTAGACGCACTCAAAGCTCCCGGCTGGCCGGGTATCCTTAACTACAAGGTCTTAGCCGCCATCGTCATCGTTGCCATGGCCATCCTCTACACCGTGTTCCATTGATTCCTAAAAGCCCGCTCATGAAAAATCCCATCCTCTGCATCATCGTTGCCGCTCTCGCCGCCAGTTGCGGTCCCTCCCAAGTCCAGCGCCACGCTTGGGTCACTGGCCTCAAACCACAAAAAGCTGAATACTATCGCAAGCTCCACACCAACCCCTGGCCATCCGTCACTGCCAAGATCAGGGAGTGCAACATCCACAACTTCTCAATCTACGAGCGCGAAATCGGCGGCAAAACGTATCTCTTCGCCTACCTCGAATACACCGGCAAGGACTTCGACACCGACATGAAAAAAATGGCCGCCGATCCCGAAACCCAGCGCTGGTGGAAGGAAACCGACCCTTGCCAATCCCCACTC
>JAYVEJ010000443.1:0-4444 GCA_043748885.1 Luteolibacter sp.
TTAAAATAGTCCCCACCGTCGCAGCCTCCTTGAGCTGCCTCATCGCCGCTTCCGCCGAAACAATTTTGCCTTCCGTGCCGGAGTTCGATCCCGCGAGAGCCGCCTTCAGTTATTCCGGGAACATGGATTTCGACGGCGGTCCCGGCAGCCTGGAGATCTCGCGATTTGAAATCCGCGCCCTGCTCTCCAGACCGATCAAGGCTCTCGACGGACTGACCGTGCTGCCGGTTTTCGAATACAAGGCGACCTCGCTCGATTTCAGCGGCAGCCCAGTCGGCTTCCCGATCGGCGATGAAGAACTCCACTCCGTCAATCTCAGTGCCTTCGCCATTTCCGCGCGCGACGGCTCGCCTTGGGTCTATGGCGGCTGGGGGCGAGCGGAACTCGCGAGCGATTTCCAAGACCTTGGCAGCGATGATTTCACCTTCGATCTCGCAGGCGGTGCCGGTTACCGGTTCAGCGACAAGTTCTTGTTAGGCATCGGTGGCGCACTGGTAAATCTCAATGGCAACGCGCAGTTTTTCCCAGGCATCGCCTTCGATTGGATCGTCAGCGACTGCCTGCGGATCGGCCTGTATGGCCCAACTTTCGTCGCCGCTTACACGTCCGATGAAGATTGGGAGCTGAGCGTCCGCGGCGATTCCGGTGGGGGCGTCTGGAACATCCGCGACGGCGGCGGCACCTCGCACTCCATCGACCTTACCTCCTACCGCCTCGGCCTGTTCGCAAGCCGCCGACTCACTGGCAAATTGTGGCTCTCCGCCGGTGTCGGTGCTACGTTCGGAAATGAAATCCGCCTCACTCAGGCGGACGGCGACAAGCTGGCCAAACAGGATTTGGAGAGTGGCCTCTTCGGCGAGATCGGCCTGCGAGTGACCGCTTGGTGAGCCGTTAGGCCTTCGCCTTCAAGCGCTCTTCGAGTTGCGCCCACTGGCTGCGGCTCACGATGTAGCCCACACAGCCCTCCTTGCCGCAGAGGCAGGGATGGTCTTCGTAGCAATCCACGTCGAAGCCGTAGTCGAAGGTGAGTTCCTCGCCCTCATTGATATCCGTTAGCGAGTGGATGAAAATCTTGCGGCCTTCGATCCACGCCTCGCAGTTAGGGCGGCATGAATGATTGATCAGCCGCGCGGTGTTCCATGGCACGTTGCCGTCGATGTCGAAGCGCTTGGACAAGGTGAAAATGTAAACCGCGGCGTCACCCGTCTTGACCGACTTCGCGTGCTGCGAGATGCCACGGCGACCACTCTCGTCCTTGTCCACCAGCTCCCCCACATACTCAATGATCTTCGTTTCCTGCGGGATGAAACCCGTCGCATAAACCCCGCGCCCGTGGATCTCCGAGCCGCGCACCTCGCAAAATTCGCTCTGCCCCCGGTGCCATAACTCGATGAGCTTGCGGTGCAAAACATTGTGATCGGACGCCGCCTTCTTCTTCTTCGCTGACATGGCTGGGATTCTAACGAGACTCGCGCTTTTCCAAAGGAGGAAATTGCAAATCCTGCGGCAAATTCACGAACAGCCCGCGCAGATCGTTCACGGTTAGGCCGGAGCCGTCAATGAATGTCCAATCGTTCTTGCCCTTCTCGGTGACCGCCACTTGGAAGCCGATCGACTCGATCACGATCGCCTTCACCTCGCCCGGGCGGATGATCCTGAACTTCGTGACCGTCGGGATAATCACCAGCCACTTGGTGAAAATCAGGCTTTCGACATCCGCGCCATTGACCTTTTCCACCTTCTTGCCCGGCCCCACTTCGAACGACCGCGGCAGCCCCTGCGGCTTGAAGGAAATCATGCTGATACCCTGCTGCATCATCTGGCGGGCCACCCCGGCGAGCTGCTTTTCCAGCTCTTTCATCCCGCCCATGCGGTTCGCGGTGCGCTCCTTCCACTGCGGGTTCATCCGCTCCACCGCCACCTGATAGCGGCCTAACACCACCTCATCACCGAGGCTGGCCACCGCCGTCACCGCCGCCGCCACCACGTCAGGTGGCGCGAAAGACGTGGCCGCAGGTTCCTCGTTAAAAATCTTCGGAAGCGGTGCCAGCGGCGGCGGCGCACCCTGCGCGGATGAACCACCGGCAGCCAGCACGGCAGCGGCGAGCGAGCAAATAAATGACATCAATTTCACGCCGCAAGGGATGGCTCCTGTCCTCACGCCCGTCAAGCTTGGCGGAAACTCTGGCAGCCACCCAGCAATCCGCCTCACCCGTCACCATCGCAACAACGGCCCGCTATTTTGGAGGCAACTGGAAGCGTCCCGCCAGAATTGCCGGCACCTTGATGTCCTCATCTAACTCTTCCCAGCGCAAGGCATAGCCGCTGACTTCCAACTCGACTTTCGCAAGCTTCTCGTCCGTCGCAAGAGCCAGAATCCGGAAGTGATCCGCCGGAAACCCGAGCGTCCGGCCATCGTGAAGCTCCACGAAAATGGTCCGACCTTCACTCCAAGCGCGGATTGCGGCGGCTTCCACGGTGACTGGATTTTCAGCGGGATAGGTGTGCATCAAAGGCCTTCTTCAGTTCTTGTTGGTGCCCAAAAATTGCGTGTTCGGTGCTCCGCAGATCTTGCGATTTCACCCCCCGGTTGCTTGCGAGAACGACAGACGGGGCGAGCCAGAATTTGCATTCGCCGTCAGGAGTTCGGACGTGAATGTGAGCGGGTTCGTGTCCTTCATCGGAGTAAAAATGATCCAATGCGCAGGCCCGTTGGCATGGCGGGAGGCTACCACCGAAGGCCGCAGTCGTGAAGTCCTTTTTGTCTGTTAGCCCTCCACCGAAGGTGCATGGCCTTCTAAAAAATGCCGTGCCCCCTGTCCCCACCGGATTCCGCTTGGAAAGTCCGGCGGCTTTGGATAATCCTCGCCGTCCCATGGCGAAACAGGCACTCGGAAAAGGACTCGGCGCACTGATTAAAAAAAGTGTCGTTTCACCGGCGGCAGACGCCGCGCCGGACGATTTCAAACGCGTCCGCGACGTGCCGCTCGACCAGATCATCCCCAGTCCGCTGCAACCGCGCACCGTGTTTGTCGAGTCGCCGCTCGACGATCTGATGGAGTCCATCCGCCAGCACGGGATCATCCAACCGCTCATCGTGCGCGCCGTCAATGGCCAGCTCGAACTCATCGCCGGCGAACGTCGGTGGCGGGCCTCCAAAAAGCTCGGCCTCGCCACCGTCCCCGTCATCGAGCGCGAGGCGTCCGACCGCGACGTGTTGGAAATGGCGCTCATCGAGAACCTCCAGCGCGAGGATCTTAACCCGATGGAAGAAGCCGCCGGCTACGTCCGTCTCGCCGAGGAGTTCACCCTCAAGCAGGATGAAATCGCCGCCCGCGTTGGCAAGTCCCGCGCCAGCGTGGCCAATGCCATGCGCCTGCTCGGACTCCATCTGGATGTCCAAATGCTCGTTGCCCAAGCCCGCCTAACCGTCGGTCACGCGAAGGCCATCCTCGCCATCAAAGACCACGCCGCCCAGCTTCTCATCGCCGATCAAATCATCCGCCGCAGCCTCACCGTCCGTGCCACCGAGAAGCTCGCCCAGTCCTTCCTCAACGATGTCCCACGGGAATCGGGCGACGCCAAAAAAGCCCCCGCCACGCGCGAGGTGGACATCCACGTCCGCGCCATCACCAATCGGCTCCGCGAACACCTCGCCACCCACGTCGCCATCCAGCATTCCTCGAAAAAAGGCAAGATCGAGATCGAATATTACGGCGACGACGATCTCCAACGCCTCATCGAATTACTCGGCCTGCCAAACGGCGACTGATCCCTGCGGAACTCGCAAACTCAGGATCGTCATTTTAAATCAGAAAATTGAATCGTGTCGCCACTGGGAAACCGATGGATGAATTCCGCGCTCCAGTGAGTCAAGGCACCTGCGTCCACGTCGCGTGATTGAGCCGCCAGCCGTCTTTTTGCTTTTGCCAGTCGAAGGTGACAGCGTATTTCCCATCTGCGGGACGGTAGTTGGGCAGGACCACGAGGCCGATCAATGTGAGTTGCACGGTGGCCTTGTCGCCGGTGACGGTGACGGAGCGGAGATCTAGCAGCTCGAAGCGGGTTTCCTTGGCTTGGTTGCAGAGCCAGGAAAAGATCGACTCGAGTTCGTCGCGTTGGAAGCTGCCGTTGGCTTCTTTAATCGTCGGGGTGTCGAGTGCGACCTCGCTGGCGAGTAGGGCGTTGAGCGAGTAGGCACCCATTTGGCGACCGACTTTGCCGGTGCCACTGTCGAGGGTGAGCGTGGTGAGCAGCGATTGGGTCCGGCGTTTCAAGACCTGGGTGTCGGAAAACCACCAGCCTCCGAGGGGCGCGAGGATGGCGATGATAACGAGGGAAATAGCCAGGGTCCCTACACTAGGGAGAGCAGTTGTTCGAGGTAGGCGCTGTCTTTGTTGGCGCGCATTTCGCGTTTGGGCAGGCTTTTGCGTTTCTTGCCTTC
>JAYVEJ010000444.1:0-1602 GCA_043748885.1 Luteolibacter sp.
CAGTCGATCGCCCGCGTGGCGGCAAGCCGGATTCAAGCGAACGAAACGATCTTCCTTGATGCGAGTTCGACGGTCCTAACGCTCACCGAGTTTCTGCCAGAACTGCCACTGACGATCCTAACCAACGCGCTCAACGTCTTCACCGCGCTGGCCGATAGACCGAACCTCGACCTCATCTGCACAGGTGGCCTGTTCGATCCCAAGTCGCGCTCATTCATCGGCCTGACCGCAGAAAAGTCGCTGCAACGCTACAATATTCACCGGATCTTCTTCTCGGGAAACGGCCTGCATCTCGAGCGCGGTGCCAGCGAAAGCAACGCCCGGCAGGCGGCGTTTAAAGAGCGCGTCGTCGCCACCGCCGAGGATGTGGTATTCCTAGCAGACCACTCGAAGCTAGGTCAAAAGGCGGCGTTCTTCTTCGCGGAGATCGCGGACTTGAACTGCCTGATCACCGACAAAGCGGCGGACCCAGCATTCATCCAACAGCTCGAGGCCAGCGGGGTCGAGGTGCTGCAAGGCGACTAATCCCCCTGCCCTGCTACAACTTCAAGAAGTTTTCAAGCAACCGTTTCCCATCCTGCGTTAGAATCGCCTCGGCGTGAAACTGGACGCCATGAACCCGATACTCCTTATGCATCAGCCCCATGATCTCGCCTTCCTCGCCGAATACCGTCTTTAAGCCGCCCTTAAAATCAGGAACAACCGTCCACTTTTGCTCAGACAATTAAATCCACTTTTGCTCAGTCGCCGACACCTTCGGAACATTCCACTTGGCACCGTGCTGAAGTACATCTGCGATGCCACCCACTATCGCTTCAAGGTCGATAGTTTCTCTGTCACCCTGGAGCCGTTGCCAACCCTTTGAGCCGCTCCGCGTTCAGCCGAGCGACAACCCGTCCGATGTATTCTCCAAGTCCGCGGAAAAACCTGCTGCTGCTCTGGGGAATTGCGGTCGTGGTGCTGATCGGCGGCGTGCTGCTGGCGCGGCAGGAAAGGCAGATGCGCTTCGAGCGCAATCATGAGGCACTACGCCACTTTGCGGCATCGGCACAAGTCCACTCCAGCGGCTTGAGGATCTTTATCAGGATCACCTCGCTCAGCTCGGGCGGGAGGCCACTCCAAATTCGAAAGAGACCGGTCGAACGGCCGATGAGATCACGGGAATCCTGCAGATTCACTGCTGCATCCAAGCCGCACGGACTTGCAGGATTTCCACACACTAGTCAACGCATCGCCGGACGGGCCGCCGCCGTTACCCACCTTTTCAGTGAACGCCGGTCCGGTGGCTCTTGCCGACGCCATGGTGCTGCTGGATGAGAGGCGTCTTTTCAATCGCGCGAGCGGCTGGATCGACGAGCCGGGTAAGTCACTGATGTTCCACGTCAAACGAACCACCGCCGAAATGTCGGTGATCGTCGTCTCCCGCCCTGTCGTGGCGGAAGCAATCCAGAAATGGCTGCGCCAATGGGCGGCAGCGTCCTTCGAGCCCGTTCGCGTCTCGGGTGGTCCCGACCAGTTCCGCGCGGGCGGGAAAATCCTCGCCACCGTCGGCCTGGCGGAAACGGATGCGCCGGATTTGCTGCTGCCACTCCGCAGCCGCTT
>JAYVEJ010000445.1:0-11370 GCA_043748885.1 Luteolibacter sp.
ATTCGCTTCGAGAGCCTCGCGGATGAATCTAACGTGGTTGGCTTCGTCGGTGGCGATTTCATTGGCATAGTCCTCGAAGACTTGGGTTTTGAATTTCACCTTCGGAGTTTTTTGGATGATCACGGCTTTGCCCTTGTTGCCGTTGGTGCCATCGACGTCGATCCCAGCCGCTTCGAGGCCTTTGCCGGTGGTGGCGTTGAGGTAATACTCCGCTTCGAGGTATTCGAGATTGAGCGCGAAGTTGAGGACGGCCACGTCGGTTTCAGTCGGGCCGCCAACAGACTCTGCTTTGGCACTGGATGCCGCAGCGACGAGGCCAGCGGTTCCGGCGGTGGCCATGCCGATTTTACGCAGGAAACTGCGCCGACCGCCGATGTCGAGCGAGGTGGAGCGGGATAACTCTTCGATGATGCCTGGGGTATTCATGATGTTGTTTTTTGGTTGTTGGAATTCTAAGACACCGGTTGGTTAACCCTCGTTAGACGCTCTGCCCAATGCGGGCGGACACCAATTCCGAATAGGGCTATTCCACATCGGCAAGCCGCTTGGCACGGCTGTCCGCAGGCACTAACAGATCATGCGTTGTGCCCGTGCCTCGCCTCAGCGATCGTGCGCAAAGAGCTTGTTTCCCAGCTTCCCGATCCATGCGGCCACGGTCATCACCTCCTTGGAATTTTCATCACTCCGGCAGTAAACGCCGAAGGTGAATGCCTCGGGCAGCAGGAACTCGAAGGTGCGCACATGAGTCAGACCTTCTCCCGCGTGATTGACGCGAGGCATCGCATCGCCAGGCGCTAACAGCACGCCAAGTCCGGCGCTGGCTGCTGTCGCCGCCTCTGCCTCCGACGCGAAGGACACCGAGTTGGCGGGTTGCATGCCGTAGGCGTATTCGCACCACAGCTTGAGATAGGAGGCGAAGCCCGTCACCACCCCGCTGTCCGGGATCAGCACGCTGGTCCGCAGGATTTCCGGGAAACTGAAGTTCACTGGATCGAACGGATAGAAATCTGGATTCCACGCCACGGTGATGCCGCGTTCTTTGCGGATCACTGCTTCTTGGATGCCTGCGGAGAGCCCGGCGCGGAGAAATCGCCCGGCGATGACCACGTCGAATTGAGTGGCTTCCAGCGCTTCCCCCCAGTGGTCGGAAACTTCGCAGAACACTGGAGTGACGCCTGCGGGAGAGGTGGCTTGTAGCAGTTCGCCTCTGATGATTTGTCCGAACCACGAGCGGTCGATGCCCACCATCACCTCGCGGTCCATCCGGCGGCCGATGCTGCGCATCCCGTCGGTGAAGGAGAGATACGCTTCGCAGACTTCGTTGGCGCGTTCGAGAAACTGGGTGCCGGCGGTGGTTAGACGGGTGCCGGAACTGGAACGCTCTAGCAGAATTAGGCCGATCGCCGACTCCAGCCGCCCGATCATCAGGCTCACCGCGGGTTGGGAAATTTTCCATCGCTTGCCGGTCTCGGTGAAGCTGCCGGTGTGAGCCAAGTGCCGGAATACGAGCAAGCCGCTGAGGTCGATATCCATGGTGTTAGGAAACCGCCACGTCCGTGAGACGGGGCAGCAGCTCGGTGTAAGGGTGATGTTTTCGCAACACGGCGGAAAACTGGAACGTCGGCCAAGTGGCATCGGACGCATGACGGGCGGTCGTGTCGTGGGAAAAAACCAAATCGTCAGCGGCGGGTTTGGCGTCGGTTAGGATTCGTCCGCCCTTGGCTCCGGCGGCATGAAATTCCCCTAGCAGCTTAGCCGTCGCCTCAGTTTCACCGCCATCGGCGAGCCACCATTTGCCCGGCGGTAAAGCGGCAGGTTTCATTGGGGGCTTGCCCTTGCAATCAATTTTCCACGGCACCGGCCCGAGGTTGACGAGGTCCAAGCGGTCGGAGGCGATGATTCCCACGCCGAAGTAAACGTCGCACTCCGCGTTGAGCAGGGCGGTGCGGAAGCGCTTCGTTTCGATCCGCAGGAAACACGGCCGGAAGGTGTCGGAGATTTTTAAACGGGCGAGGAAATCGGTGAATAAGCCGCCTTTGAAAAACTCGCCGGCAGCGGCAAATCGCAGGATGCGGCCCTTTTCATGCAGCGACCGCACGGTATCGCCCAGACGGCGGAGACTGCGCGATAGCGGGCTGATCTGGCCGAGCAAGCCTAGCGCAAACGAAGTCGGCACCAAGGTCCGGTCTGGACCCTCCTCGAACAGCGAACGTCCCACGGCTTTTTCAAAATCATCGCAGACGCGCTTGATGTTAGCCCGCGTGCTTCTCAACTCCAGCGCGGCATTTGCATAAGAGGCCTCACGGCAAACCATCCGGAAGACCTCCAACTGACGGAACGTGATGTTAGGCAGCCCTTGGATATCGGGCTGCTTGCTCTGGGTAAGGTCGTGCATCCGGATTTGCCGCTGAGTTTCCATGCAAAATGCCGTGCTTCAAGGGATTTTTCCGCCCCAACGACGAATGAAATTTTAGTTAAGGAAGTTCTTGATTCGCCTGCGGGAATCCTCAAGGGTCCGCCCGTGCACCGGGGCGTAGCTCAGCCTGGTAGAGCGCCGCGTTTGGGACGCGGATGTCGTCAGTTCGAATCTGGCCGCCCCGACCACTTCATTTTCTAATGGAGGGTGTCGGCTCCAGTGCATCCTTTCTGCCGCCATTTTGCGCAGTTGAAGACACTCCAAGTTTTAGGCAATTGCCTCTTGAAACTTGATTTCACCGGCCCCACAAGCTGCGCTCGTGATTCCAAACGTCCTCGCAGAACGCTATGCCTCGCCCGCCCTCCAAGCCATCTGGTCCGCCGAGGGGCGAATCGTGTTAGAGCGCGAATTCTGGATCGCCGTGATGAAGGCCCAGCGCGATCTCGGTCTCGACATTCCCGCCGAAGCCATCGCCGCCTACGAGTCGGTGAAAGACAACGTGGATGCCGTGTCGATCATGGCGCGGGAAAAAATCACTCGTCACGACGTGAAGGCGCGAATTGAGGAATTCAATGACCTTGCCGGCCACGAGCAAGTCCACAAAGGCATGACCTCGCGCGACCTCACGGAAAACGTCGAGCAACTCCAAGTTTACCGCTCGCTGCTCATCATCCATGACAAGACCGTCGCGACGCTCCGTCGTTTCCGCGAGCGCTCGGAGCAATGGAGCGAACTCATTCTAACGGCCCGCACCCACAACGTCGCCGCCCAGCCGACGACGCTCGGCAAGCGCATCGCCATGTTCGGCGAGGAGCTTCTCAGCAGCCTGCAAGCGCTCGATGCTGTCATCGCGAACTATTCCGTCCGCGGTCTCAAAGGCGCGGTCGGCACCCAGATGGACCAGCTCTCGTTGTTCGATGGCGATGCCGCGAAAGTCGCCGAATTGGAGAACCGCGTGGTCACCCATCTCGGGATGCCAGCGGTGTGGAGAAACGTCGGCCAAGTCTATCCACGGTCGCTGGATTTCCGGGTGGTCGCAGCTCTAACTGACCTCGCCAGCGGCCCGTCTTCCTTCTGCAAAACCCTGCGGCTGATGGCAGGAAATGAAACCGCTAGCGAAGGCTTCGCCCCCGGCCAGACTGGCTCCAGCGCGATGCCTCACAAAATGAACTCGCGCTCCTGCGAGCGCGTGAACGGCTTCCACGTCATCCTCAAAGGCTATCTCGCGATGGCCGCCGGACTCGCCGGTGACCAATGGAACGAGGGCGATGTTTCCTGCTCGGTCGTCCGCCGGATCATGCTGCCGGACTCGTTCTATACCATCGACGGGATGTTCGAAACGTTCCTAACCGTCCTCGACCAAATGGACGCCTACGAAGCTGTCATCGCCGCCGAGACCGCCCACTATCTGCCGTTTCTCATGACCACCACTATCATGATGGAAGCCGTGAAATCCGGCGTCGGCCGCGAGACCGCGCACAAGGCCATCAAAGAGCACGCCGTCGCCACCGTGAACGATCTGCGGGCCGGCACCATCGACCGCAACAACCTCGTCGAGCGTCTCGCAGACGACGCCCGCCTCGGGCTTTCCCGCGCCGCGCTCGACGCCATCCTCGCCAAGGGTGATCAAGAATCCGGTGCTGCCAAATCGCAGATCGCCGCGTTCGCCGCAGCGGTTAGGAAGCTCGAAGCCGCGTACCCAAAAGCGGCCGCCTACGGGCCGGGCTCGATTCTCTAAGGCCGATAGAGGTAGAAACGGGGCATTGGTTTGCGCCGCTCCCCGCTCCGAACCGGACGGGCGGATCTCCCGCATCCGGCTCTCCAGTCATTGCTTGACCGATTCGATCCTTGCGGACCTCGTTATCGGATGTTGGCAGGTCACTCTCCACGCAACGCCGGGTGCGCCACATGGACGACGTGGATTCCGACACACCAAGGGGCGGATTGGTCACCCCGAGGCCTTCCGACCGTGCGGTTCTAGCCCTCGCGGGCAATCGTTGGCACTGGTTAGACGGGATGATTTCCTCCCCTGGTTCCACTTCCTGCCGCCCTTCGCGCCACCGGGGGTAGTCGGCTTCGTTCCATGGTTCCGGTCTTGCCAAGGTTGGTTTTACCGTGGCTTGCTTGCGCTACTATGGCGCTCTGACTTCTGCCGGAAGCCTCGCGGCTTCCTGCCCCGGCAGATTTGATTGGCTATCGCTCACCCCTCAAGGGACTCCCCTCCGGGGACTCTATGTCCGCGGCGCTCTCATTCCTGCGTTCACACCCACTCCCTTGCCTAACCTACTGTCCCCCCCACCTTTCTCCCGGCGAAGTCCGCATGTTGCCGTCGGGAGTTGTCGCTTGTCGCGACAAGGCTTCGCCATTCACTCGCAGGCTCGCCAAGCTGTCGAAGCCGAATCGTGTTCATTTGTTTTGTGTTGGTTGCGGTCTGTTAAGTTCTCTCCATTGCTCTCCTCCCCGTCTCGCGGAGACGCAGTTACTTCAAGTTCTCAGCCCGGATGCGTCCGAAACTGGCTGGAGTCTCCCGCTGCACAGGGTGTTGGCGCTTCGCAGCGCACGAGTGGCGATCTCCGAATCGCCGGGCCAATGGTGAGTCGATGCTGTTGAGCGATAGCGCTTTTTCATCGGCTATGCATTGCTGGGCGATTCGGAGATCGCCCTTCCTTGAGACTCTCCAACACTCCCCCTACCACCTCCGCCGCGATGGGCGTGGCTTCGTGAAGGAGAACGATGTCGCTCTGCGTTAGATCCGGCAGAATCCTGGCTAACACGTTCCCCGCGTTCTTCTCCACTGCGTCGAATCCACGGCGATTCCACGCCATCACTTGCAGGCCGAGCGAGCTTGCGATGGGATGGGTAAACCAATTCCGATGCCCGACGGGTGCCCGGAACCAGCGCGGTTTACTGCCGGTGATTTCCTGGATGATCTGCTGGCAACCGGCGATTTCCCGGCGCGTCCGCCACGGTCCGGCGCACCAGAATGAACCGGCCGGATGCGTGAGCGTGTGGTTGCCGATTTCATGGCCGCGTCGAATTACTTCGCGGGCAAGTTCGGGATGCGCCCGGACTTTTTCGCCGATCATGAAAAAGATCGCCTTCACCTGATGGCGGTCTAGCAGGTCGAGCAGTAGCGGCGTGTCGTGGGGATCGGGGCCGTCGTCGATGGTGATAAGAATTTCTCGGTCGGCGGTGGTGCAGCGCACCGGACCGAGCCATTGGCAATAGGGATTAAGGACCGCATAGCAGTAAAACCCAGCGATGCCCGCAGCACTCACGAATGCCCACAGCCAGCCGTATTTAAACCCAAGCACGATGGCAACGAGGTGCAGACTGACTGGCAGAAACAGCCGCCAGAGGATGGCTAATTTTCCCGAGCCACGCATCGACGTTTGCCCAGCTAACACCAGAGTGGCGGCTAGGCTCATCACGGCGATGGCGATCCAGAGGTAGGCTAAAACGCCGACGATAGCCACGGCGTCGCGGCGGAAGATCGCCCACGCGACGCAAGCAGCGAACCACAGCCGCCACTGCATGGATTGGGATTTCGCGCCGAGCACGAAGGGCAGGAATTGCAGCACGGCAAAACTTAGCGGCAGGGCTAACAACCAACCGCTGATTCCGAGTGATCTGCTCAGCCAATCACCGAGGGCGATGAGAACCGTTAGTGGGATGAGGATCGCGAAGGTCAGGCACTCGCCACCATGCATCCCGCAGCACGGGGCCAGCTCTTCAGCATCGGCGACGACGCGCTGGCCCGCCCCGCCGAAGACGCGGAAGAGGGCGGAGACGGCGCGGTTGTTAGGGGGAGCATTCATCCGATCCTGTGAGGGGCATGGACCTCTGGTCCATGCGAAGGGACGAGACGTCCCTTCCCCCTATTTACTCCCACTCGATGCTCGCTGGTGGCTTGGTGGAAACGTCGTAAAGCACGCGGTTGATGCCTTTTACCTCGTTGAGAATCTTGTGACTGGTCTCGCGAAGAATGATGTAGGGCAGCTCCACCCAGTCGGCGGTCATGGCGTCTTCGGAAATGACGGCGCGGAGGTTGGTGGCCCATTCGTAGCTGCGTTCGTCACCTTTGACGCCCACGGTTTTCACCGGGATGAGACCGGCGTAAGCCTGCCAGACTTTGTCATACCAACCGTGTTCCTTGAGCTTGCCGATGAAGATCGCGTCGCACTCGCGGATGATGTCGAGCCGCTCCTTATCGACGATTCCGGGGCAGCGAACGGATAGACCGGGGCCGGGAAACGGGTGGCGCTGGAGGATGTCTTCGGGAATGCCGAGGGCAGTGCCGAGCTCGCGGACTTCGTCTTTAAAAAGTTCTGCTAGAGGCTCCAACACTTTTCCTTGAGCCTGAAGTTCGAGGATTTTAGGAACCCGGTTGTGGTGGGTTTTGATCACGGATGCTTTGGACTTGGCGTTCGAGGCGCTTTCGATCACGTCCGGATAGAGCGTGCCTTGCGCGAGCATTTCGGCATCGCCCACGGAGTCCCAGAAGACTTCGATGAACATGTTGCCGATTATTTTGCGCTTCTTTTCGGGATCGCCCTCGCCGGCGAGTGCAGTTAGAAATTTCTCCGAGGCATCCACGGTTTCTATCGGCACGCCGATGCGGGCGAAGTTTGCCTGGACCACCGCCGCCTCGTCTTTGCGGAGCAAGCCGTTATCGACAAAGATCGCCCGCACTTTCACTCCGGCGTGTTGGAGTAAAACGGCTAGGACGGTGCTATCCACGCCGCCGGAGACTCCGCAAACGACTTGCCGGGTGCCGACGGTTTCGCGGATGTTATCGATCATCTCGCGCTTGAAATCGTCGATGTGGAACGGCAGCAGATTTTCAGAATGATCGAGGAAATTTTTGAGGATCTGCAATCCTTCGTGGCTGTGAGTGACCTCTGGGTGGAACTGGATGCCGAAAAAATATTCGTTCCATTGCAGCGAGACAGGCGTGCCGTGCTGATTCGCGGCGATGACCTTCGCGCCCTCGGGGATGATTTTCACCGTGTCCGAGTGGCTCATCCAGACTTGCGACGAGGCGGAAACTCCCTCGTAAAGCCCGATGCATTCCGCAGGAAACAAGCTGGCAGGACCATACTCGCGGCGGTCGCTGGCCTCCACGCTGCCACCGAATTTTATGTTGAGAAGCTGCATTCCATAACAGACGCCGAGCACCGGGACGTTGAAGGCTTGAAGCGCTTCGAAGTCGAGGTCTGGCGCGTCCACCTCGCTGGTGCTCTTCGGCCCACCTGATAGAATAATCGCGCCGGGCTTGCCGATATCGGGAAAATCTTCGATGGCGTAGAGCTTGGCGAAGTAGCCAAGCTCGCGCACGCGGCGGACAATGAGCTGAGTGTATTGCGAGCCGAAATCGAGAACGGCGACGTGGTTGGAATCGTGCATGGGTGAAGAAAATTCGAGATCTTAAATTTTAAATTCGAAACGAGGTTAGCCCGGCGGGTGATGGCGTTGGGTTCCCCGTCACCGGCGTTGGAGCATTTCGAGTATCTGCTGTTTTCGAGTGACTAGAGCCTTCCGTCTCATGAGATAGGCAACTACGGGTATCCAGCAAATCATAATCCAGCTGAGGTATGACAGGATCTCCAGATCGAAGACGATGCGACAAGTAAAGAGAATGACTGAAGGGGTGAACGCCAAAATCCAGGTCATCGGCAGAAACCAAGCTTGGGTCGCGCTCAGCCCGATAGCAGCATTACGGAGACTTTCCGGGTAAGCCAAGGCTGCTTCTGAATGGACGAGGCCCGGTTTCATTTTAGCTTAACGGCTGATAGTTCGTCGGCTCTTCGGTCATGACCACGTCGTGGACGTGGCTTTCGCGGAGGCCACCGGCAGTGACGCGGACGAAGTTGGCGCGTTCGCGCAACTCGGTTAGGGTGGCGGCACCCATGTAGCCCATGCCGGATTTGAGGCCGCCCATCAGTTGGAAAATGACGTCGGACAGCGGGCCTTTGTAGGGTACGCGGCCTTCGACGCCTTCCGCGACGAGTTTGCCGGAGCTGTTCTGGCCGTAGCGGTCGCCCGCGCCTTTTTGCATGGCACCGATGGAACCCATGCCACGGTAGGTTTTGAAACGACGGCCTTGCGATTGCACCGTCTGGCCGGGGCTTTCGCGAGTGCCAGCTAGCAGCGAACCTAGCATGACGAGGTCAGCACCGGCGGCAATGGCTTTGACGATGTCGCCGGAGTAACGGATGCCACCGTCGGCGATGACTTTCACGCCGTGCTCGCGGCAAATGTTCGCGACGTTCTGAATGGCGGTGAACTGCGGCATCCCCACGCCGGAAATGACGCGCGTGGTGCAGATGGAGCCAGGGCCGACACCGACTTTCACGGCGCTGGCACCGGCGCTAACAAGATCGCGCGCGCCTTGCTCGGTGACGACATTTCCCGCGACCACCGGGACGTTAGAAAGCGCCCGGAGTTTCCCGATCACTTCCATGACGTGGCGGGTGTGGCCGGTGGCGGCATCGATAAATAGGGCGTCCGCACCGGCGTCTATCAGCACGCGGCCGCGGTCGATGCAATCGGGGCCGACGCCCACGGCGGCACCGCAGCGGAGTTGGCCGTTGTCGTCCTTCGCGGCGTTGGTGAAGGTGATGCGCTTCTCAATATCCGAGCCGGTGATGAGGCCGACGAGGCGGCCGTCTGAGTCGATAAGCGGCAACTTCTCGATGCGGTTTTGATAGAGAATCCGGCGGGCCTCTTCGAGGCTGGTATTGCCCGGAGCAGTGATGAGTTTTTCACGCGGCGTCATAACATCGGCGACGATGGCATCGAGGCGGTCGAGGTAGCGAACATCGCGACCGGTGACCATGCCTTCGAGGCGACCGGCGGCGTCGATGACGGGAAATCCCGAGAAGCCGTTCTTGGCCATGACCGCGCGGACGTGATTGACGGTGTCCTCCTTGCGGACGGTGTGGGGCTTCTGAATGACCGCGTTTTCCGAGCGTTTGACCCTAGAAACCATCGCGGCTTGCTCGTCGATAGTGCAAGCCCGGTGGATCACGCCCATGCCGCCTTCGCGGGCGAGGGCAATTGCTAGATCGTGTTCCGAGACCGTGTCCATGGCCGCCGAGACGACTGGAAGGAATAGGGGAATGCCGGCTGTGACATGCGTGGAAAGGTCCGCTTCACCGGGCAAAACCGCGCTTAAAGCCGGCACCAGAAGCACGTCGTCAAATGAAAGTCCGAGAGAAATCTCTGCCATGGCGGAGTCAATAGAAGCCCCCTCCGGCCCGCAAGTCTGAATTCTGGCGACCCGGCGGGGCAGTTTCTAATGGGCCAAGAGGTTCTCACCAGATCCCATAAACCCTGACTGGACTGAGTCGGATGGCGAGCCGCCAACTTTCTAACGACCCGGCGAAATTTCCGTTCGCCCGCATCTCAAACCGCCGAGTGGCTCTCGGCAGGAAATGAAAGACCCGACTTTTTCAGCCATTGCGGCCGCGCCAGCAGTAGCCCGGTGAAATTCAGGATCAAGGCGATCAATAGGCACCACCCTCCCGAACCCAGATCCGGCATAGAGTTGTTGACCAAAAGCATCCCCAAATTACCTCCCGCAACCAAGCCGCTGACGGCCGTTGCAAACCACCAAGCGAGCCGAGATTTCAGCCACACTTGAGTCAAAAACGGTGCTGCCACGATCAGTAGTGCAATATTCAGAAAATAAATTTTAATAACGGCATCCTCTGGGTATCGCAGCAGATCCTGTGGAGTTCGCAAATCCATCCATAGACGCGCCCAGACCTTCCACCCTGGATTTTTGTGGTTGAAGCCCGGCAGCACATGAAACGCCACGAACAGCGCCAACGCCGCACTCAGCAATGCAATCGATATTCTCCTGTTTCGGTTCTTCACCCGGCCAACTTTCCAGTTCCTCCGAATGATCACAAGCTCGCTTGCAACTCTGCGCTTCTCTCCGGTCGCCTCATCGTTTCCAATCCCCGCGCTTCCCCGATGTCCGAAAATTTCTATCAACAAACCACCACCGCGCCGGTCACGCCGTTCGATGTCTCGCTGCGGCCGCCGGCGTTTTCCGAATTCATCGGCCAGGAAAAAGTGAAGGACCGCATCCTGCTGATGCTCGAAGCCGCCAAGCAGCGCGGCGACGTGCTCGACCACGTTCTCCTTTCCGGCCCGCCGGGATTGGGAAAAACCACGCTCGCCAACTTGATCGCCCGCGCCGCCGGGACCCAGCTTCACACCACCTCCGGCCCGCAGATCGAAAAAGCCGGCGACCTCGCCGGCATCCTCACTAACATCCAGAAGGGCGATATTTTGTTCATCGACGAAATTCACCGCCTACATCCCGCCATCGAGGAATATCTCTATCCGGCGATGGAGGATTTCCGGCTGGATATCATCATCGACTCCGGCCCGTCTGCGCGGTCGATCCAGATCAACTTGCCGCGCTTCACCCTCGTCGGTGCGACGACCCGCTCGGGCATGCTCACCGCGCCGCTGCGCTCGCGCTTCGGCCTGGCAAACCGGCTGGACTACTACACGCACGAAGAACTCGCGTTGATCATCGAACGCTCGGCCGGCCTGCTCGATGTGCCGATCGAGCGGACCGGTGCGCTTGAAATCGCCTCGCGCTCACGCGGTACCCCGCGAGTTGCGAACGCCTTGCTCCGCTGGGTCCGCGATTTCGCGCAAGTCCGTGGCGAGGGCTTCATCGACCAAAAAATCGCCGACGCCGCGCTCGCGATGATCGAGATCGACTCGCAGGGACTCGATGAAATGGACAAGCGCCTGCTCGAAGTGCTCATCTACAAATTCGGCGGCGGTCCGGTCGGGCTGAACTCGCTCGCGGTCGCCGTCGGCGAGGACGCTGCGACCCTCGAGGAAGTCCACGAGCCGTTCCTCATCATGCAAGGCTTCCTGATGCGCACCCCGCGCGGCCGCACGGCGATGCCCGCCGCTTATGAAAA
>JAYVEJ010000446.1:0-1600 GCA_043748885.1 Luteolibacter sp.
TGCCGGAGCACCGCGGTATCGCTCATCAGCCGGGCTAACAAATCACCGGATTGGTTCTTTTTGAAAAACGAAAGTGGCAGCGCCTGCAACTTAATAAACAGATCCAGCCGGATGTCTTCGAGCACCCGCTGGCCAGCGTATTGGATGAGATACGAGTTGGTGTATGACGCCGCCGCCCGCACCAGAAAGATCAGTGGGATCCACAAACAGGTGATGAATAACAGCCGCTCGTCTGAGATGGCACCGAGTTTTTCCGCCATCCAGACGGCATACCATTGGCTGCCGCCCTTGTTAGCCTCTTTAAAAAGCACCGGAAACACCACGTCCACCATCAGCGGCATTCCTAAGCCACTGGCCATCGCATACACCAGCCCGGCGAGCACCCCCACCGCGAACTGCCAACGGACGGCGCGCAGGTAGCTGAAATAATGAAGATAGCGGTTCGCGGACAGGGCGGCAGGTTCTCCGGCCCGTTCGCCGGGGGCAAGCGCGTTTCTTCACGGACTTGGGAGCTGCAAATTTTCCCGGTGAATCGCCCGGCCCGCCGATTTCCGCCTTGTCGCTAGGACTTCCGGTGGTTTGCTTGCCGTCACATGGCCGCTCTGCAAAACACCATCGCGCTGGTTTACGATTATGACCAGACGCTTGCCCCGCGCTACATGCAGGATGACGTGGTGTTCCCTGAGTTCGGCATCGACCCCGCGCAGTTTTGGAAAAAGTGCAACGCCCTCGTCACCGAGCAAAAATGGGACGGCGAGCTCGCCTACATGAAATGCCTGCTCGACTACCTCGGGATGGACAACGTGACGAACAAGCGCCTCACCGAGCTGGGTGCCGGCCTGCGGTTTTTCCCCGGCCTGCCCGAACTCTTTGAAGCACTGCCGAAAGCCGCGCTGCGTCCCGAGCACGAAGCCGCCGGCATCAAGGTGGAGCACTACATCATTTCCTCCGGGCTTAAAGCGCTGCTAGATGGCTCGCGCTTGCAGCCATTTGTCAAAGCGATGTTCGGTTGTGAGTTCGGCGAGGATGCCGAGGGCCGCATCAGTTTCCCCAAGCGCGCCATCTCGCACACCACCAAAACCCAGTTCCTATTCCGCATCAACAAGGGGATGTTAGGCTACGACCAAGACGTCAACGACCACATGCCCGCCGACCAACGGCCGATCCCGTTTGAGAATATGGTCTATGTCGGCGACGGCCCGACCGACGTCCCCTGCTTCACCGTCATGGCGAGAAACGGCGGCCAAGGCATCGCCGTTTATAATCCCGACGACACCACCGGCAAATCCTTCAGGAAATGTTTCCAACTCTCGACCCACGCCGGGCGGGTGAAACACATCGCCCCCGCCGACTACCGCCAAGGCTCCCACCTCTGGCTGCTACTCGCAGAAATGGTCACCGAGACCGCGGACCGCATTTTACGCAGACGCAGCGAGGAGCGGGATAACGCGACGGTGGCGGCACCGACGTTTTGAAAAAATGTAGAAGCTTCTCATCAGCGCCCTTAGGACGCCCGCAAAATCAAATGATGGTTTTTGGTGCGAGTGAGTAGTTCCAATTCGGCTGAAATGTCTCGCGCCGTAGATTGAGTTCCTCCATC
>JAYVEJ010000447.1:0-4438 GCA_043748885.1 Luteolibacter sp.
ATTATTTTCCTGATCTTCGCCGTGAACTTCGTCTTCATGGTCGGCGATGGCCTTGAAAACGCGTGGGGCATTTTTAAATCGTCGCTCTTCTACTACACCGGCATCGTGCTCGTGTTGGCCGCGAATTTCGCCTACTCCTTCGCCTTTTCCGGTGGCGTGCCGTTGAGTGGCACGGTCCTGTATGCCTCGGCATTTCTCGCGTTCTGCACCATCTTTCCCAAAGTGGAAATTCTGCTTCTGCTCATCATTCCGGTCCAAGTGCGCTTTCTCGGAATGCTGATGGCTGGCGGACTCCTGATCGCCGTCATTTCCGCGCCCATCTTGCTGCCGTTTTTCACCGTGGCCTTTGCCAACTACTTCATCTGGGCCGGGATTCCCGCGCTGCGGGGCACCGCGCGGGTCATCGAATCAGGAAAGCGCAAGAAGCGCTTCAACTCCGGGAAACAACCCGGATCTGAGGCCTTCCACATCTGCGCCGTCTGCCGCAAAACCGAGGTCAGCGATCCTAACATGGAGTTCCGCACCGGCCACGACGGCGAGGAATACTGCACCGGACATCTGCCCGACTGAGAAATGTGTTCCGGCTGTCTCAGCCGGAAGCGGCTGAGACAGCCGGAACACATTCCGCCGCCCCGTCTCACAGAATCTCCTGCAAAAACGCCGTCTTCTCAAAAATCGAGAACGCCTCTGGCTCTTCGCCCGTGCCCAAAAAGCGAGGCGGGATGCCGAGCTGGTCGTGGATAGTCACGGCAATGCCGCCTTTTCCCGAGCCGTCGAGCTTGGTGACGATGAGGCCATCGAGTGGGCTGGCTTTGTGGAATTCCTTGGCTTGTTGGAGGGCGTTGGAGCCGGTGGTGGCATCGACGACTAACAAGGTGAGGTGCGGCGCGGTTGCGTCTTGTTTGGCGAGGGTGCGGCGGATTTTTCCGAGTTCTTCCATCAGATTGTGGCGGGTGTGGATGCGGCCGGCGGTGTCGCAGATGAGGAACTCGGTCTTGGCGGCGATGGCTTTCTGATGGGCGTGAAAACAGACGGACGACGGGTCGGCGTTGGGATTTCCGGTGACGACGGTGAGGTCGAGTCGCTCGCCCCAGCGTTTGAGTTGCTCGACGGCGGCGGCGCGGAAGGTGTCGGCGGCGGCGAGGATCACGCTGCGCTTCCGTTTCGTGAGCCACAGCCCGAGCTTGGCGGAGGAGGTGGTTTTACCGGTGCCATTGACGCCGACGACGAGGATGACGAAGGGTTTGCCATCGGCTCGCGGGGTGGGCGGCAGGAAATTGTCTGGCAGCCGTTTGGCAAGCTGGCTGCGGGTGATTTCCACCACATCCTCGCCGGAAACCTCGCGGCCGAGGTCGCGGAGTTCTTCGATTATGGAAGTGGTGAGGCCGATGCCGAGATCCGAGCTGATGAGATCGGACTCGAGGTCGTCCCAATCGACTTCGGCGCGGTTGGTGATTTTGTTGAGTAAGGATTTGAAAAAGCCAGCCATGGGGGGAAGAGACAAGACACAAGACGTAAGACTGCAAGACTCAAGAGTAAGAAATGGCGCGGGCACTCTCTTTTCTTGGGTCTTGTGTCTTGCAGTCTTGTGTCTTTCTCTTTCCCCCGATGCCCAAGATCCGCGTGCTCCCTGACATTCTCGCCAGCCAAGTGGCGGCGGGGGAGGTGGTCGAGCGGCCAGCATCGGTGGTGAAAGAGCTGGTGGAAAACAGCATCGACGCCGGGGCGCGGGAAATCCGGGTGGACATCGACCGTGGCGGCTCGGCGCTGATCAGGGTGAGCGACGACGGTTGCGGGATGTCGCGCGAGGATGCGTTGCTGTCACTGGAACGCCACGCGACGAGCAAACTGCGGACGGCAGGGGACTTGGCGGCGATCATGACGCTGGGATTTCGCGGGGAAGCGGTGCCGAGCATCGCCAGTGTCTCGCGGTTCCGGCTGGTCACGCGGGAAACGGACTCAGTTTCCGGCACGGAAATCTGGGTGGACGGCGGAAAAATCCGCGATGTGCGGGACGCCGGTTGCGCACCGGGCACGGTGATCGAGGCGAAGGCGCTTTTTTACAACATGCCAGCGCGGCGGAAATTCCTGCGGGCGGAAACGACCGAGGCGGCACACGTCGAGCATCAGCTCCGGCTGCACGCACTGGCCGCGCCAAATGTCCGTTTCCGCCTGCGGCGGGATGACCGGGAGGTGTTCGATCTGCCGCCAGCGGCGAAGGCGGTGGACCGGGTGCGGCAGTTGCTGGGGCCGGATTTGTCGCGCGAGTTGATCGGCCTGCCGCTCACGCACGGCAACGGGATTTCGGTGCAAGGCTACCTGTTGCCCGCCAGTCACGCGCGGAAGGGGAGGCGGCACCAGTCTGTTTTTCTCAACGGCAGACCGGTCGAGGATGCGGTGATTTCCCGTGCTCTGGCCGAAGGATTTCGCGGCGCGATCGCGGACGGAATGTATCCGGCGGCGTGGTTGTGGATCGATCTGGAGCCGACGCTGGTGGACGTGAACGTCCATCCGGCCAAGCGCGAAGTGCGGTTCCATCGCCCGGTGGATGTGCGGGACACGATCTTGGAAGCGGTGGCGATCGGCTTGCGTCCGGCGGCGCGAGAGGTGATGCCGAAAATCGAACCGACTCGGAATTTCGTTTTTCCTGATAATGCGGTGGATGTCGTGCCGGTCCTCGCTAGCTTCCAAGCACCCACAACGCTGCTGGTGGATTGGGCGGAAAAACTCGTGTCTGCACCCGTTCCCGGGGACGACGCCGGGCCGCTGGATCTGAAAAAAGGCGCACCTGACTTCCGCGTGGTGGGGATGCTGCACCACCGATTCGTCCTGTTGGAAAGCGAGGATGGGTTGGTGATTTTCGATCCCAAAGCCGCTTGGGAAAGAATTTATTATGAAAAGCTCATCAACCCCGGCGGCGGCGTATTGGAAACTCAAGGACTGCTGGTACCTGTCCTACTGGAGCTCGATCCGCGGGATTTGGATCTCGTGTTGCGCGAGCGGATGGCGTTGCAGGAAGCAGGCATCGAAGTGGCGGCATTCGGGGGGAATACGTTGCAAATCCACTGTTTGCCCGCGTGTTTGCCTGTGCCTGACCCGCGGCCATTTCTCGGGGCATTGATGGACGAGCTGCTCCACGATTCTTCCCCAGGCGCTAGATTTGCGATGGATCGGCTGGCCAAGGTGCTGGCAAAAAGAGCCTCCGCCGGGAAAATTCCGCGGCTTTCTGAGACCCTGCAACTTCTTGAGGACTTGTTCGCCTGCGAGCTGCCGTATTGCGCTTCCGACGGCCGTCCCACCCTCACGGAGTTCGGAATGAGAGAGCTGGATCGACGCTTCGGGATCCACAAGGCGTGACTCCACTCCCCAAAAAATGCCACGCGATCGCGTGCAAAATAATGCTTCGGATTTGTTCAATATTTGTAAAAATATACTCGCTCAGAGACCTGAAAACGCTAGAAAACAGGCGTAGCGAATCTGAGGTGAAGCCAAAATACCTAGAATCCAAATCGAAAATTCTCTCAGCACTTGAGTCGCAGCATTGAAATATCCCTTTAACCATAAGGAAAATCAGTAACGACTCCACATCTAATTTTGCGTTCAAAAATCGCTAAAGAATTATCTTGTTAAGTTTTATTAAAATTTTAGTCTTTCGACAAGTTCAAGCCATCCAGAGCTTAAACCTTTTCTTCCAGAAACATGAAACCTTTGTGGATCACAACCGGAATTGCCAGCGCCGCCCTGTTTGGGTCCGCAGCGGCAGCCCGGTTGTCGGATCGCCTGTCGAGCGTCCACGAAGGTTTTCTTGAGGATCGTCGGGAGGCTCTACCATCCCTCAGTGATCCATTCGGAGTGCCAGCCGCAGCGCGGGTGGTCATCGAGAAACCGCAAGGCAAATTCCGTTCGGAAGCTGAGTGGAAGCGCAACGTGGTGGCCACCGTGTTCTGGGTCGGAGAACTGCCCACTCAGAACAATCCCACGCCCAACACGATGAGTGCTTGGGACCAAAATTGGCAGGCAAATTTCGGCGGCTACGATCAGCCGGATCGGCGTGAAGGTTACCTTCCCGCTGGCTTCATCCCCGCGCTCAACCCGTTTTACATCGCCCTTCCTTATAACGATGTCGCCAAAGGTGGCGTCCACCGTCCAGAAGCTTCCGAAGTGATTCCCTGGTTTTGGGAAAGCTACCGGGGAGATGGGATTTCTGTCTGCAAGGGCCGCTGGGTCGCCATCCATCACGGAGGAAAAGTTTGCTTCGCCCAGTGGGAGGATGTCGGTCCTTTCGAGGTGGATCATTGGCAATACGTTTTCGGCAAAGAATCCCCGCGAGCCAATCGCAACCAGTCGGCTGGCATCGACCTAAGTCCTGCCGTCCGCGATTTCCTCAATCTTCGCAGCGGAGAATCCGTCGAGTGGCGCTTCGCGGATGATCAGGAAG
>JAYVEJ010000448.1:0-1597 GCA_043748885.1 Luteolibacter sp.
CGACGATGGTTTCCTGAGCAGCTTCCATGATGGCGCGTTCGGCAGGGTCGTCATCCTCGTGGCCGGCCAGGTGGAG
Organism: Luteolibacter sp.; assembly: GCA_043748885.1. Lineage (GTDB taxonomy): Bacteria > Verrucomicrobiota > Verrucomicrobiia > Verrucomicrobiales > Akkermansiaceae > Luteolibacter. The sequence continues at coordinate 77 of JAYVEJ010000448.1, forward strand.
CAGGCCGTGGACGAAGTAGCGCAGGATTTCGCGGGCCAGCGGCTCGCCGTATTCTGCGGCTTGGCGCTCGGCCACTTCGGCACCGATGACGATCTCGCCATGGTGGAAGGTGATCACGTCGGTGGGGCCCTCGATGTCCATGAAATCGCGGTGGACTTGGTCGCTGGTGGCGTCATCGACGATGGCCACCTCGAGGGTGGCTAACAGCGACAACGGCGATTCCTCTTCGGCGGCATTTTCCAAGGCGAGCCGGGCGGCTTCGTGGGCCACGCTTTCGAGCGCGGTGAGCCAGCTTTCCGGGATTTCCGTGGCGTGCTGGTTGTTGCCAATGATGACTTCGAGCGACATGGCGGTGGGGTTTCTGGCGAGGGGAAAATCAGGCGCGCTTCGGCATCTGGATCACGCGGCCACCTTGGCTGGCGTCGCTTGCCAGCCGCTTGGTGGCGGTGGCGGCGTCGTCCTTCGGGTAGTCGATCCGGCTATGCAACATGCTGCGGAGGGTTGTGGAAAAGCTGTCCTTGACGATGGCGAGCTCGCGCAGGGTGAGCGGGCAATCGTCGAGTTGGCCGTCGTTGATCTTGGTGCGGACGAGGTCCTCGACCATCGCGCGGATCTTGGCGGGCGTGGGTTTTTGGAGTGACCGCGAGGCGCTCTCAACGGTGTCGGCCAAGGCGATGATGCCACTCTCGCGGGTGCTCGGCCGCGGTCCGGGGTAGCGAAAGTTTTTCTCCTCGACCATCGGCAGATCTTCGGGGTTTTCTAACCGGCGATCCACTTTTTCCAGGTCGGCCTTCTTCTGTTCTTGGGCGCGGCGGTAGAAATAATAGATCAGCGAGTCGCCGTGATGCTCCTGGATCACATTGATGATGCGGGGGTTGAGCTTGTGTTTGACCGCTAGGTCGATGCCGTCCTTGACGTGGGCGATGATGATCATGGAGCTCATCGTCGGGGTGAGGGTGTTGTGGGGGTTTTCCGCGCCGTCGTGCAGATTCTCGATGAAATAGCCGGGCTTTTTGAGTTTGCCCACGTCGTGGAAATAGGAACAAACACGGCACATCGGAGCGTTGGCACCGATTTTTTCCGCCGCCGCTTCTGACAACGCGGCGACGACCAAGCTGTGATGAAAGGTGCCGGGTGCTTCGAGCTGCATTTGGCGGAGCAACTTGTGATTGAGGTCGGTGAGTTCCAGCCAACTGATGTCGGTGGTCAGGTGGAAGGTGCCTTCGAAAAGCGGCAGCAGCCCGCTGATCAGCAGTGCGGTGACCATCGCCGTGGCAATCGCGGCGGCACTGCCCGCACCGAGGAGTTGCAGGTGGTTCATCGCGTCCGGCCCGAAAACCGCTGCAATGTCTAACGGCCCGAGAATCAGCCCAAGCACCAGCGTGACCACCCCAACGTAGATCCCCGATTGCAGCAGTCGGATCCGTTTGCGGACTTGATAGGCCAGCAGCACGCTCGTTTGCCCGGCGACCAGACTGAGAATCATGTATTGGAGCACATCCGTTTCCGGGACTAACAGGC
>JAYVEJ010000449.1:0-4429 GCA_043748885.1 Luteolibacter sp.
TCGAGCGGCACCGACAACGCCACGCCGCCGGTGAGTTCCGCTGCGAGTTCGGGATTGGCCGTGGACCAGGCGTCGTAAGTTTTCTGCCAAACCTCGAACTGGACTTTGGAAGCGGCTTTTTTCTTGGCGAAAAACGCCTGCGTTTCCTCGGAAACAAAGAAATGCTCGTCGGCCGGAAGCCCAAGACCGGCGCGAGCGGCGTCGATGAATTTCGCCCCACCTTCGCCGTGGCCCTTGGCTGTGCCGGCGACTTCAGGGATGCCTTTGGCGATCAGCGTGCGCGCGATGATCACCTTCGGGCGACCGTTCTTGTTCGCTTTGGCAGTTTCAATCGCGGCGGCGATGGCGGCAATTTTCTGACCGTCGATGGTGACCGCATCCCAGCATTGGGAGGTGAAATATTGCTCCGCGTCCTCGCCTTGGGTGAGCACGGCCATGGCGTCTAACGTCACGTCGTTAGAATCGTAAATGAGGATGAGGTTATCGAGGCCGTTGTGACCGGCGAAGGCGATCGCTTCCTTGGCGACACCTTCCTGAAGGCAGCCGTCGCCATTGATGCAGAAGACGTGCTGGTCGAAAATCGTATGCGCGGCCGTGTTGTAGCGGGCGGCGGCGCGTTTGCCAGACAGCGCGTAACCCACGGCATTTCCCACGCCTTGGCCGAGCGGGCCGGTGGTCGCCTCGACTCCGGGTGTTTCATGAAACTCGGGATGCCCCGGGGTGATCGAGTGCAGCGCGCGGAAATTTTTCACGTCGTCGCGAGACACCGCGTAGCCGGAAAGATGCAGCCAGCTGTAGAGGAACATCGAGCCGTGACCGGCCGAGAGCACGAAGCGGTCGCGGTTGAGCCATTTCGGCGCGTCCGGGTAATAGCGCATGGACTCGCCGAATAACACGGCCCCGATTTCGGCGCAGCCAAGCGGCAGACCGAGGTGGCCGGAGTTACAGGCGTGGACGGCATCCATGGCGAGGCCACGGGCTTCATTGGCAGCTTGAGCAAGCAATATCGTGTTCATGAAAAATTCGGAGGCCGCCTCAGTTCACCGGGGGCGGAGTGCGCAAACCCTAGAAATCTTCTCCCGCTTGACAAGCCAGCATTGCGCCAAATCCCGCCGCTCCCGCGAATGCCGCTCATTTCCCGGATGATTCCCACACCTTGAAAAATTTTCCCTGAAAAACCTTGCAATGATTCGCACGGTGAGCTTCTTTTCCGCCCGCTTCGCGACACACGACCCGTTCGTCTATCGGTTAGGACTCCAGGTTTTCATCCTGGCAAGAAGGGTTCGACTCCCTTACGGGTCGCCAGTTCAATCAGCCTCCGCCCTGCGGAGGCTTTTTGGTTTCTGAGCCGGTCGCCAATTCATTTTTCCCAAGTGACAGCCCTCCAAAAAGCCGCATCCATCCGCTCGCGCAAAGGCGCCCCTCCGCTCACCGCGCTCACCGCTTACGACTACCCGACTGCCCGCCTGCTAGACGATGGCGGGGTCGATGTCTTGCTCGTCGGCGACTCGCTCGGGATGGTCGTCCTTGGCTTTCCCGATACCACGCAGGTCACGCTCGACCACATGCTCCACCACGTCGCCGCCGTCGCCCGCGCCAAACCGCGGGCACTCGTCGTCGGCGATTTACCGATCCACACCTACGACACTGCCGAGCAAGCTCTCGAGAACGCCCGCCGCCTCGTCGCGGTCGGCGCGGAAGCGGTGAAACTCGAAGGCGGCGTCGGCCAAGCCGAAAAAGTTAGGGTGATCACTCAAGCCGGCATCCCGGTGATGGGCCACCTCGGGATGTTGCCGCAGCGCGTCCTCGAAGAAGGCGGCTACCACAAAAAGGGCAAAACTCCCGAGCAAACCGAAGCCATCCGGCTGGGTGCCGAGGCGCTGATAGAGGCCGGAGTTTTCGCCATCGTCTTCGAGTCGATCGTCCCGGAAACGGCCCGCTTGCTGTCCTCGTCGCTGGTCGTTCCCACCATCGGCATCGGCTGTGGTCATGGGACTTGCGATGGCGAGGTCGCAGTCATCACCGATCTGCTAGGCTCGTATCCGTGGTTTGTCCCACCCTTCGCCATTCCCGAGGCGGATGTCGCTGGGATCACCCGCGCGGCCGTCGCCCGGTACGTGGCGCGGGTGCAACGATCCTGAATGTGTGTCGGACTCAACGTATCGGACTGCTGGGACATGTCCCAGCTTTCCACTGGCCGACATGTCGGCCAGTGTGAAAGCTCCGACATGTCGGAGCACTCCGGTAACTCCACCACACCCACCCCCTTGCTCCTCTACCTCCATATCCCCTTCTGCCACCGCGTCTGCCCTTACTGCTCGTTCTACAAGCACACCCCGGGCACCACGCCTATTGGCAGCTTCGTCGATGCTCTAACCGCTGAGGTGAAATTCCGGCTCACCGTAGCCCCACGCACTCTCTATCTGGGAGGCGGCACGCCCAGTATGCTCTCGCCCGGCCACCTCACACGCCTCTTCACCGCGCTCCACGACGCCATCGACTTTTCACAGCTCGACGAAGTCACCCTCGAAGCCAACCCAGCCACCTTCGACGCCGCCAAGGCAAAACTCTTCCGCGACCTCGGCGTCACCCGGGTCTCGTTAGGTATCCAGTCATTCACCCCGCATGTTCTGGAAATCCTTGGCCGCGAGCACTCGGTCGCGCAAGCCAGCGAAGCCGTTAGCCTACTCCGCGCAGCCGGTATTCCTTCGATCAACATCGACCTCATGTTCTCCATCCCCGGTCAATCGAAGGACGACTGGCAGAACACGTTAGAGCATACCCTTGCCTTAAATCCCGATCACATCTCCGCCTACAACCTCACCTACGAGGAAGACACCGCCTTCTTCGAATCTCTCCGCCGTGGTGAAATGCGCGAGAACGAGGACCACGACGCCGAGTTCTTCCACCTCGCCGACGACCTTCTAACCGCCGCCGGTTTCGACCACTATGAGACCTCGAACTATGCCAAGCCCGGCCACCGCTCCAGCCACAACCAAGGCTACTGGCGCGGCGAAGACTACCTCGGTCTCGGCCCGTCCGCCGTCTCCACGCTCGATGGCGTGCGCTGGAAAAATGTCCCCGACACCGCCCGCTACGTCTCCCAAGTTCGTTCCATCGGCCACGCGCTGATAGAATCAGAAACCCTCGACGCGGAAGCCTGCCGCCTCGAACGCATCGCCCTCGGCCTGCGGACCCGCGAGGGCATCTCGCTTTCCCTGCTCAGCCAAGATTCCCAATCCCGCGCCAAAAATCTAGCAACCGAAGGCCTCGCCCGCATTGAAGGAAATCAACTTATCCTCATCCATCACGGCCGCGCCTTGGTCGATCCCATCGCCGCGGAGTTGGTATAGGGGGAAGGGAGGTCTCCTCCCTTCGCATGGGTCGTCATCTTCCTCAGGGAACGGCGATCTCCGAATCGCCTGCCCATGTGAGGTCAATGAGGTGAGGCAAGCCGCCAGTCATTGGCTTTTCATGGGCTACGGCGGATCGGAGTCCGCCGCTCCTTGGTAAAGACACGTCCGGTTAGTCCTGCCCGAGCACTTGTGTTAGCAGACCGATCATCGACTGCGCGGCTTGCTTGCCAGTTTCCAAAACTTCGTGATGATCAAGGTGGGCGGCGGTGATGCCGGCAGCCCAGTTGGTGAGGCAGGAAAAGGCGACGACGGGAAGCTTGAGCGAGCGAGCTTGGATGGTTTCTAACACGGTGCTCATCCCCACGGCATCCGCGCCTAACACGCGCAACATGCGGATTTCCGCAGGCGTTTCGTATTGTGGGCCGCGTAGGCTGGCATAGATGCCTTGGTGGAGAATCATACCGGAGGCGGTGGCGGCACTGCCAAACTCGGCGCGCCAGTCCGCGTCATAGGCGACGGACATGTCGATGAAATCCGCGCCCTCTAACGGTGAGGTGCCGGTGAGGTTCAGGTGATCGGTTAGCATCATCCATGTGCCGGGCGCGAAGTTGGGATTGAGGGTGCCAGCCGCATTGGTGAGGATGAGTTTTGCGATCCCCTGCTCCGCCATCCAGCGCACGCCGGCGGTCACTAACCGTGGTCCGTGGCCTTCGTAGAGATGGACGCGGCCTTTCATGAGGACGACGGGCGTGCCGCCGAGTTTTCCGAAGACAAATTTCCCGGCATGGCCCGGCACGGAGGAGGCGTGCAAGCCCGCCTCCGCGAATAAAACTTCGCGCTCCACCCCCACCGCGTCGGCCAAGGGGCCTAGTCCCGATCCTAATACAATTCCAATCATGCGAGTGATGGTAACGGGTTGCGCGGAAGATGGAACTGCAAAGGCGGGAAGCTGGTGCTCATGGAGTCTTGCGTTCAAGGAATTTGCCGCCCAAATTTCACCCATGGAACCCGACTCCAAACCCGCCTTGTGCTTTGGAAACAATCCCTTGGCGCAAGCAATCCTTCGTGAGGGT
>JAYVEJ010000450.1:0-4412 GCA_043748885.1 Luteolibacter sp.
CAAGCACCTTCGGCGGACTCGCATTTCCAAAACGATCAAGCGCGGTCACCGCGATGGCATCGGCGCGGGGGATCGAGATCGTTTGCGCGTTGGCGGGCAGGATTTTCACCGTGCGCCAAGTGCCGCTAGATTTCGCCTGCACCGCGATCTTCGCGGTGCCAGCCGCAGGCGACCAGCGGATGAGAGTGTTAGCACCCTCGACCGCCGCGCTGGCTGGCGGTGCGGCGGGGGCTTTGTTGCTGAGCCACGGCATCGGCGGGACGGCGGCGGGCTGGGTGTAGGTGCTGGTGAGTTTGGTGGCGATGCCGCCTTGGTTTCTAACGAGACTCTTCGCGCTCCAATGAATGTGGCCGTTCCAGTTCTTGCCGATCTTGCGGCTGAGATCGATCTGGTTGGTGATCTCCGAGGCCGGGCGATGGTCTTCCTTGCCGCCGATCCGCTCGGTGGCGATGCCGGGCCAGACCGGGCGCGAGCCTTGCTGCCGCCACCAACTCAGGAGGGTGGAGAAACTTTGTTTTTGTGGCGAATTCGGCCAGTAGAGCTGCGGTGCGAGGTAATCGACCCAGCCGTTTTGTAGCCACTTGCGCGAATCGCCGGCGAGTTGTTCGTAGCTGTCGATGCCGGCCTCGATCCCGCCGGGCACGCCGGGCCGCCAGATCCCGAATGGGCTAATCCCGACGCGGACCCACGCCTTCTGCCGCTTCACCGCTGCGTAAAGGTTGCTCACAAACCCATCGACATAACTGCGGCGCTCGGCAGGACTTTTGCCATCGGGGAAGCGCAGATTTCCGGACGGATAGGGATAGAAATAATCGTCGAGATGCACGCCATCGATGTCGTAGCGCTTCACCACGTCGAGGATCACATTGAGGGCGCGGGAGCGGGTGTTTTCACTGGCGGGATCGCACCATGTCATCGTGCCAAAGCGTTTCGTGGTCTGCGGCGCGGTGCGAGTGACATGGTTGGCGGCGACCTGTTGGGAGTTATTAGAAAGCGCACGAAACGGATTGAACCAAGCATGCACCTCGATTCCGCGGGCGTGCGCCTGCTGGATGCAATAGGCGAGGGGATCGTAGCCGGGCGATTGACCCATCGTCCCGGTTAGGCTGGAACTCCACGGCTCCAGGCTGGAGGCGTAAACCGCGTCGCACTGCGGGCGGACTTGGAAAACCACCGCGTTCATTTTCAGCGCGGCGAGCTTGTCGAGGATCCCGCGCAACTCGGCCTGCTGGGCACCCGCGCTGAGACCGGGCGCGCTGGGCCAGTCGAGGTTGTAAATGGTGGCGATCCACGCGCCCCGGAATTCGCGAGCCAGCGCGGGCGGGCGCTCGTCCAACGGCGCGTAATTCTGGGCGGAAGCGGTGGCGAAAGTTAGAGAAAGGAGCGCTGCGATCAAGCGAGTCATGACCCGCAGGATGGGCGGAATTCAAACGGTCGGCAAGCCGTGATAGGGGCGATGGGCGTCTCGTCCAAGCGCGGTCCTAACCCTGCGTGGCGACCAAGCCGGAGCGCCCATCGATTTCCGCCATCACCAGCGGTTGCACAGGAACCGTCTCGCGATGCACCAGAATTTCCCGTGCTAGGTCATCCATGCGGACAAAGCGAACTCCCTTGTCAGTGAGTGCCGACATCAGCTCCCGGAACAGCGGGCGCTTCATTATGCCTTCGATCTCGGCGTGGATCGTCAGGATGTTAGGCCGATCATTCCGCAGCAGGCTGACGTAGTGAGTGACAATTTTTTCCTCGGGAAATTCCGGTCGCCCTAGCAGTTCGTCGAAGGTCGGCAAGGTGCTGGGGATTTCCAAAGTCTTGAAAACCCGCCCGCCGATCTCCGGGAAAAATGCCGATTCGCCACGCGTGTCGCTGGCGTAGAGGAAGCCAGCCTCGTCGTAAACTTGGCGGCTGTTAGCGGTGGCTTGCCAGCCGGGCGCACCGGCGGTGGCGGCGTCCGCGCCGAAGATCCGCCGGTATTCCGTGAGTGCGCGGGCGAACTCGTCGCGCACTTGTTGGAGCGACATCTTGGACAGATAGTCCTGCCACTTGAAGTGGTCGTTGCAGTGGATTCCCGTTTCAAATCCCGCATCTCTCACTTTCTGCATCACCTCGGCATGGCGCTTTCCGATGTGTGGTGCGGGCAGCAGCGTGCCGTTGAGCAAGGTGCGGATTCCATACATCTGGACCACACTGGTGCGGCTGACTTTTTGCAAAAACCCCGGGCGGAACACTCGGCGGATCGCTTTGCCGGTGTTATCCGGCCCAAGTGAAAACAAGAAACTCGCCGGTGCTGAAAATTCTTCGAGCAAAGCCGCGAGCGCGGGCACGCCCTCGCGCGTCCCGCGGTCGGTATCCACATCCACCTTCAGCGCGACGATCATGGCTCGGCAGTTAGATCGTAGTCGGTTTGCTTGAGATGATAGTCGAGTGTCAGGCGGATCGCGGTCTTGAGATCGACCTTGGGTTCCCAGCCGAGCGCTTCCTTCGCGGCATGGATCGACGGCACGCGGGTATGGATGTCCTGATAGTATTTACCAAAGTATTCCATTGAGGAAACCGTGACGACTTGCGCGTTCTCGGCGTGGTCGAGGTAGTCTGGGTATTCTTTAAAAGCTTCGATGATAATCTTCGCAAGGTCCGCGACGGAAACATTGTTATTGGGATTTCCAATGTTGAATATCTTGCGCGAGGCTGCGCCATCTTTGTTCTCGATGATCCGGAGTAAACAATCCACGCCGTCCTCGATGAAGGTGAATGATCGGCTTTGCGAACCACCATCCACCAGTTGGATCGGTTTGCGGAAGATCACATTGCTGATGAATTGAGTAAACAAACGCGAGCTGCCTTCTTTAGGTTCCATCACATTGTCGAGTTTCGGCCCGATCCAGTTAAACGGACGGAACAAGGTATAGTCGAGATTGTCGCGCACGCCGTAAGCATAGATCACGCGGTCTAGCAATTGCTTGGAAGCGGCATAGATCCAACGTTGTTTGTCGATCGGTCCGTAAACCATGTTGCTCGTTGCCTCGTCGAGCACATCCTCGGGGGACATCCCATAGACTTCCGAAGTGGACGGGAAAATCAGCCGCTTCTTATACTTCACACACTTGCGGGCAATCTCAAGATTGGCCTCGAAATCTAACTCGAACACCCCGAGTGGATTCTTTACATATTGCGCCGGGTTGGCGATGGCGACTAACGGGATGACCACATCGCATTTCTTAATATGATACTCGATCCACTCGCGGTTGATGGTGATGTCGCCCTCGACGAAGGTGAACCGATCGTGAGCTAGCAGGTGAGTGAGTTTGTGGTCGCCCACATCCATGCCGAAGACCTCCCAATCTTTCTGGCCGAGAATCGTGTCGATCAGGCTGCTGCCGATGAAGCCATTGGCTCCGAGGATGAGAACTTTAAGCGGATTTTGTGACATGGACTTGGTGCGTTAGAATAGAGAACCGACCCCAAGCGCGGGGGCGGGGACGCCGCGCCATTCGGTGCGGGTGAGCTGGAGTGCGCCATCGCCGGTGGCGACGACGAGTGGCTCTAGCGAGAGAATTTCGCCGGGCGTGCTGGACTGGCCGGGCGCGGGGTCGGCCCACCAGACCATCAGCCGTGCGCCGCCGTGATCGGTGAAGGCTCCCGGATAGGGATCGGTGACGGCGCGGATTAAGTTAAAGATTTCCGTGGACGAGCGCGACCAGTTGATGCGGCCATCTTCGGGCGTGCGGCCACCGAAGTAAGTGGCCTCGGATTCGTCCTGAGGCGTCTCGATGATAGAGCCTGCTAGAAGGTGGTCGATCTGGCGGGCGAGGACGATGCGGGCACAGGGCATCACCTTGCGGAACGCTTGCTCGGCGGTGTCTTGCGGGGAAATTTCCACTGTTTCTTGATCGACGATCGCCCCGGCATCGGCGCGTTTCACCATCCGGTGTAGCGTCATGCCGATGCGAGTCTCGCCATGGAGGACGGCCCAGTTGATTGGGGCGCGGCCACGGTATTTTGGCAGCAACGAGCCATGCATGTTGTAAGCACCTAACGGTGGAAGTTTAAGAATCGGCTCGCCGATCATGTGCCGGTAGTAAACTGATAGAATCAAGTCTGGCTCCATCGCCGCGATCTTCGCCGTCCATTCTGGAGTGTTCACCGACTCCGGCGTGTAAACTTGGATGCCGTGTTCCTTGGCCGCGAGGGCGGGCGTCTTGAACCAGATTTTTTCATCGGGATGATCCTCGTGGGTGATCAGGCCAATTACATGATCGCCGCGGTCTAGCAGCAGATCGAGGCAAGTGTAGCCGACCTCGCTGTAGCCGAAAAATAGGATGCGTGGCGGGCTCATTCGCGGGTTTCTAATATGTGGTGAACGTGGTAGCGAGCGCGATTTCTAACGACCTGATAAGTCCGGCCCATGTATTCAC
>JAYVEJ010000451.1:0-4409 GCA_043748885.1 Luteolibacter sp.
GAGTAGCAGCTCCTTGCCAGCCACTTCGACTTTGACCACGCGGATCGGTTTACTCTGCCATTTGTCGCCCAAGCGAACCATGCCCTGCTAGGTGACAGCTGCGGCGCGGGCAGCCGCGTGCCGTCCACGAGTTTGAGCTTATCGGCGAGGTGGGCGAGCCGGGCATCGCCCCCACGAGGTGGGGATTTTTGGGGCAATCTACGGCTTGCCGAGCGTCGCGAGCAGTCGCTGGTTACTGTCAGTGTAAAGGTTGCTCCAGGTCATCATGAGGCTGCGGGTTTTGCCATCGGAACCGATGAAGGATGGAAATCCCCAAAGCAGCGAGAAATCGGCGGGCGACCCGAGCGTGAAGGGTTGCTCATCGCTGTTTGGCCAATAGGTGATGAGCGTGCGAGGAGGTAAACTTTGCGGGTGATAGATGGTGGCTGCGATGCGGAGGATCTCGTTTCTCGGATGTTTTGCGCACAAGGCCGCGAGGCGGGCTTGGACGGCGGGATTGGTTTTGTCCAAAGGAGGCTCGGCCATCGGCGGCGGCGGAAGGGCGATGGGGGAATTTTTCGGGACGATGATCTCGCGTCCGCCTTGCTCGTGAATTTCAGTGCCGAGGATGTCCTTGGCGGCGACGATGAACGCGGGTTTGGCTGGCTCGGGAGGCGGCGGCATACCGTCCTGGAGAGCGCCGCTGAGGCGGGCGGTCGTGGGGGCTGGAGCGGAGGGAGCCTATTGTTCTGCGGCAAGGCCGAGTGTTAGGCCATAGGCGATGGTTAGGAGGTTGAAATAAAGAGATAGTTTTATAGGGAAGGAGGATTCATGATCCTTCCAGGTGGACGGGGAGTTAGGCCGTCGCGTCAAGACTACCGCGATGGTCTTTAGCCGCCTCCCGAAGGTGACAGCCTGGACATACAGCGTCTTCCATGCCGTTGGGTCGGTTTGGCGGCATCGTTGCGGTCGATGCCGACCGCTTGACGTGAGGTTTCTAAATCCCCACCCACCGAAGTGGACACTTGGGGGCAGCGACAAATACAGAAATGTGGCAAGGCTGAGTTCGAAGAAGAGAGAAACGTTGGGTCTTATGCAGGAATACACCCCTCACCGGGATTTCCGCTTCACGAACCGACCGGAGGCGATTAAAACGCCGCCACGATGCTTGATGCCCAACGCCAGCCCGGAAAATTAATGGCCGCTAACCGCGGTGAAATCGCCATTCGGATTTTCCGCGCGGCTAACGAACTGGGTCTGCGGACCGTCTCGATCTTCGCCGAGGAAGACCGGTTTTCGATCCACCGTTTCAAGGCGGACGAGGCCTATCAGCTCGACTCCTCGAAGGGCCCGGTCGGCGCGTATCTCGACGTGGAAGGCATCGTGACTCTAGCAAAACAGAAGGGCGTGACGATGATCCACCCCGGCTATGGATTTCTATCTGAGAACGCGGCGTTCGCCCGGGCGTGCGCCCGCGAGGGGATTGTGTTCATCGGCCCGTCGCCCGATCTGTTGGAAAACATGGGCGATAAGACGGCGGCCCGCGCGCTGGCCCACAGCTTCAACGTGCCCACTCTGCCGGGCACCGAGGAGCCGATCACCGATCCAGAGCAGGCTCTAACTGCTGCCCATCAAATCGGCTTCCCGCTGATCATTAAGGCTGCGTTCGGCGGTGGCGGTCGCGGCATGAGGGTGGTGGAAAAACCCTCGCAACTTGCCGGTCTGTTAGCCGAGGCACAGAACGAGGCACTCAATGCGTTTGGTAACAACGCGGTCTTCCTCGAGCGCTACATTTCCCGCGCCAAGCACATCGAGGTGCAGATCCTCGGTGACCAACACGGCAACGTCGTCCACCTCCACGAACGCGATTGCTCGGTGCAACGGCGCTATCAAAAAGTCGTCGAAGTCGCGCCGGCGGTGAACCTCGATCCAAAAGTTAGAAAGGAACTGTGCGCCGCCGCCGTCGCGCTTGCCAAGGGCATCGGTTATGACAATGCGGGCACCGTCGAGTTTCTCTATGATATGGATAAGAACGATTGGTTCTTCATCGAGATGAACCCACGCATCCAAGTGGAACACACAGTGACTGAGTGCGTGACAGGCATCGACTTGGTGCGCTCGCAGATCCTCGTGGCGGCTGGACATTCGCTGTTCAGCGAGGAAATCGCCATTCCGCCGCAGGAGCAAATGCCATGCATCGGGTTCGCCATCCAGTGCCGTGTCACCACCGAAGACCCCGAGAAAAATTTTTCCCCGGACTACGGGCGGATCCTTAACTACCGCTCTGCGGCGGGCTTTGGCATCCGGTTAGACGCAGCCTCTGGCGATGCGGGTTCGGTGGTGACGCCCTACTATGACTCCATGTTAGTAAAGGTCACCGCGATGGGCCGGGATTTCCCAATGGCGTGCCAACGAATGGACCGTGCCCTCCGCGAGTTCCGCATCCGTGGGGTAAAAACTAACATTCCTTTTCTCGAAAATGTCATCGCCGACGAGACCTTCCGCAGTGGCCAAGCGCACACCAAGCTGATTGATACCAAGACTGAATTGTTTCAATTCAAACGCCGCCGCGACCGTGCGACGCGCACCTTGTCCTATCTATCTGATATCACGCTCAACGGCAACCCGACGACCAAAGGTTGGAAACCCGAAGCAGCGCTGTCCAAGGCCGTGGTTCCCAACTCACTGGTCATCGAGCACCAAGCAAAGGTCCCCACAGGCAGCCGCGATGTCCTGCTAGAGTTAGGCCCCGAGAAATTTGCACAATGGATCCTCGCTGAAAAACGCCTGCTCATCACCGACACCACCCTCCGCGACGCCCACCAGTCACTCATTGCCACTCGGATGCGCAGCTTCGACATGTTGCGCGTAGCCGAGGCCGTCGCCCACCGCACGCCGCAGCTCTTCTCGCTCGAAATGTGGGGCGGTGCGACCTTCGACACCGCGATGCGCTTCCTCAGTGAGTGCCCGTGGGACCGCCTCCGCCGCCTGCGCGAAAAGGTGCCTAACATTTGCTTCCAGATGCTATTCCGTGGCTCCAACGCCGTCGGTTACTCAAACTACCCGGACAACGTCGTCGCCGGATTCGTCAAACACGCGGCGGACTCCGGGATGGATATTTTCCGGATTTTCGATTCGCTCAACTACTTACCTAACATGCAAGTGGCGATGCAAGCCGTCCGCGATCATGGCAAGGCGATTTGCGAAGCGGCGATCTGTTACACGGGCGATATCACCGACGCGCGACGGGATAAGTATTCCCTGAAATACTATCTCGAAAAAGCCAAGGAACTTGAACGAATGGGTGCGCACATGATCTGCATCAAGGACATGGCCGGACTCTGCAAACCGCACGCCGCCTTTAGGCTGGTCACCGCATTGAAAGAGGAAACCGGTCTCCCAATTCATTTCCACACTCACGATACTTCGGGCATCAACGCCGCTTCCGTGCTCGCCGCTTCCAAGGCTGGCGTGGACATCGTGGACCTCGCGATCTCGTCGATGTCCGGCTCCACTTCGCAGCCAAACCTTAATTCAATCTCCGCCGCACTTGCCAATACCGAACGCGATCCCGGTCTCGACTTCAATTCACTCAACGAGTTTTCCGACTACTGGGAGCACGTCCTCACGTTCTATCAGCCGTTTGATTCGGCCCCGCGCTCCGGCACGGCAGAAGTTTATGAACACGAAATGCCCGGTGGCCAATACACCAATCTCCGCGAGCAGGCGAATGCGATGGGACTCGGCCACCGCTGGCGCGAAATCGCCCGCACTTACGCTGAGGTTAATATACTTTTCGGCGATATCGTCAAAGTCACTCCCTCATCGAAAGTCGTCGGAGATATGTGTATGTTTCTCGTCACTCGCGGCATCAAGGCGGCAGATGTGCCTAAGCTCAAACCCGGCTCGATCGACTTCCCGGAGAGTGTGATCGACATGCTAGCCGGTGGCCTCGGCCAACCCGACGGCGGCTGGCCGGTGGAAGTGCAACGCGTGGTGTTAGGCAACCGCAAGCCCACCACCCGCAGGCCCGGCGAGCTGGCAGATCCCATCGACCTCGAAGCCACTCGCAGCGAACTAACATCCAAGCTCGGTCGCCCCGCGAGTGACGACGACCTCTACTCGCACTTAATGTATCCGCAAGTGTTTGCCGACTTCACGGCGTTCCGCGCGAAGTATGATGACCTCAGTGGCTTACCCACTCCCGCGTTTTTCTACGGCTTGCACATCGGCGAGGAGATCGAGATTGAGATCGATACCGGGAAAATTCTAATCATTAAACTCATCTCCATCGGCGAAGCCGACTCGGCCGGGCGGCGCGCATTATTTTACGAACTCAACGGCATGCCGCGCGAGTCCGTGGTGGCCGATCATTCGCTCAAATCCGTTTCCATTGCCGCGCGGGCCAAGGGCGACCCCGCAGATGTAGC
>JAYVEJ010000452.1:0-1588 GCA_043748885.1 Luteolibacter sp.
TTGAATAGGTTCTTGAATTTCATTGCACGGTGTATCCGAGATGGCCTGTCTGACAGGAGGCCCCCCATGGCGGGCGCATTTCAGTGGTTCAGCCGCGCCCCTTTTTCGAGTGGCTGCCTGCCTATTGGAAACTGCTCTCAACCGCCGCCAGTCCCGCCGCCGCTGCCACTGTCGGGCAAGGTCGGGTTCCCGTTGTCCGATCTTCGCCCCTTTGCTCTCGTTCTCTTTCGCCGGGATGGCTTCAAGATCGTAGAACCTTGCCGCCAGTTCCGGCACCACGGCGCGGGGCAAACCAAGCCACAAAACGCGGGCGTGGCGTGATGCCGAAGATGATCGCCGGAGCCGTCGGTATGACAAAATCGAAATGGGCTGCCCATACTAGCCCGCTAGCAGGCTGTCGGGCTTGATTGATTTTTTGGGAGTTCGTCCATATGTGGACGGGTGATGTCTGGCGACTACCGCTGGTTGCGGTCGATGCTCCGGCGCATTCGCCGAAAATCCAACGATCGTTTCAATTTTAATCTAACGGATTTCGGGTTTTTTGGGGGGCCGGCTTGGCTGACCTTGGAGGTGAGCGGTTTGGTGGGGCGGCGGGCGGCGGGCGATTGGCTCGATTTTTTAGGACTCTTGGCCCCTGCTTGTCTTCGCTCAGTCTCGTTGCAGGCTCATGCCGAGGTTGAAGAGTCGTTTGAGGTTGTAACTGGTGGTCACTAAGGTCCATTCAAGGCTGACTTTTTCCTGGCCGCGTAGCAGGAAGCGACGGAAGCCTATGGCTTGTTTGATGATGCCGAATACGGGCTCGACGGTTTGCTTGCGGAGTCCGTAGAGTTGTTTGCCTGCTGCGGTGTCCAGGCGGTGGGCCATGCGTTCGGCGATGGATGCGGTGGCGGGCGGCGGGGGTGGGTCGGCGCGAACTTCGAGTTGGGCGACGCTGCAACCGTGATGCTGGCGGGCCATGGCGGCGTAAATGGTGGGGGGGGAGTCGCCGGTCTCGGCGGTGAATACGGCGGCTTGGCTGTAGTAGCCGGTATCGACAAGGGCTTTTCCGACTTGGCCGACGGCGGGGCTTATCACTGCTAGGGTGGGGATGAGTTGCTGTTTGTCATTGGCTTGGTCGGTGACGTGCTGACCGACGATGAGCATTTGGGTGACCTCCACGGCGGCTTGGGCGTTGTAGCTTTGCTCGAAGCCGCCGCGCACTTTCATGATCCGGCTTTGGGGGTCGGTGAAGTTGTATTGATCTTTGTCGCGCGGACCTTCTTGGGGCGGCTGGGGAACTTTGCCGCAAGGCTTTTTGCCGGTGCTTTGTTGCTTGGCTTGGCGGGCGTCGAGTTTTTCCTGATAGGCGGCTTGGTCGTCTAGCAGACGTTGTTTGGCACGCGCTTCGATGCCTTCTTTGGCTTCCCGGAGCTTGGCAATGCGGTCTTGGCGGCGCTGAATTTCGCCGGGGAGGGTGAGGCCGTCCTGGAGTGGGGTGCTGTCGGCATCTTCGGCTTTTTGGAGAAGTTCGGCAATTTGCGCTTCGGCGAACTGCATCTGTTTGACGGCGTGGCCGTAACTTACGGCGCTGTGTTTGCTGGCGTTGGCG
>JAYVEJ010000453.1:0-1585 GCA_043748885.1 Luteolibacter sp.
TTTCGAGCGAGGAAATCGACCGCAGTTGGACGCTATTCCAAGCGCCGACTAGGATGAGCGCCGCGACGGGCGGGATGAGGTGAGTGGCTTTCAAACGCGGGAGGATTCGCTGCATGTGAGTGATCCGTCAAGGCGGAGCAATCCGGTGGGCGGCTCTGAAAATTATTGGCTGTCGCAATCATCCTCGTGCCCATGGCCCCGGCGGCGCGAAGGTCGCTGCTCCACCATGAACTTTTTTCTCGTCCTCGCGCCCGCCCTTCCCCCACCCTCCCGCCGCAATGCTTAAGGCCGGAATCGTAGGACTACCCAATGTCGGTAAATCGACACTCTTCAATGCTGTCACCCGCACCCGCAAGGCGGAGGCGGCCAATTATCCATTCTGTACCATCGATCCAAATGTCGGCATCGTCAGCGTGCCAGACCCGCGGCTGGCGGTGCTTTCGAAGATCTCCGGCTCGCACAAACTGGTGGCGGCCGCCATCGAGTTTGTCGATATCGCCGGGCTGGTGAAGGGCGCTTCCGAAGGGGCCGGACTGGGCAACCAATTCCTCGCTAACATCCGGGAAACCGACGCCATCGTGCAAGTCGTGCGGTGTTTTGAAAATGACGACATCATCCACGAACTCGGCTCCGTCGATCCCATCCGCGACATCGAGATCATCAACTCCGAGCTGATCCTCGCCGACATGGCATCGCTCGAAAAACGCCGCCACTCGCGCGAGAAAAAGGCCAAGGGCGGCGACAAGGAAGCGAAGAAAGAAGTCGAACTCATCGACGTGATCATGCCGCATCTCGACCAAGGGAACCCCGCTCTAACCATCGACTTCAGCGACGACGACAAGGCGATCGTGAAAGAGTTTTTCCTGCTCTCCTCGAAGAAGACGATCTACGCCTGCAACGTCGCCGAAGACGAACTCGCCGGGGCGATTGAGAACCCGGACTCGCACGCGCAGGTCGCCCGCGTCCGCAAGTTTGCCGCCGAGCACACCGGCTCCGAGGCGGTGGTCATTTCCGCCCGCATCGAGGAGGAACTCAGCGACATGCCGGTCGAGGAAGCTAACGAATTTCTGGCAGAAATGGGCGTCACGGATTCCGGCGTCTCGGCACTGATCCGTGCGGTCTATCATCTGCTAGGACTGCGGACATATCTAACCACCGGCGTCCAAGAAACCCGCGCCTGGACGATCATCGCCGGTGACAAAGCCCCCGCCGCCGCCGGAGTGATTCACACGGATTTCGAGCGCGGCTTCATTGCTGCGGAAATCGTCCACTACGACGATCTCGTCGCCTCCGGCAGCATGTCCGCCGCCAAAGTCGCCGGGAAAGTCCGGATCGAGGGCAAGCAATACGTCATGAAGGACGGCGACGTGGTGGAGTTCCGGTTTAATGTGTGAGGCAGAGAAAATACTGGCGGAAACGCCTGATTTCCGGCATCTTCCGCGCATGAAGGCAGTCAAACCTCAGCCGGCGAAATGCAAGGAAACCCAAGCAACAACCCCAGCGCTCTTCGCCCACATCAAGCCACTGCCGCAGAGCTTGTCGCCGGAGGAAAGAACATTGCAATTCCAGCGGAACAACCGCTTGG
>JAYVEJ010000454.1:0-1585 GCA_043748885.1 Luteolibacter sp.
CGTCGATTTCTACAGCGGCATCATCATGCGCGCCATCGGCATCCCGATGAATATGTTCACCGTGTTGTTCGCGATCGGGCGGATGCCAGGCTGGGTCGCCAACTACAAGGAAGTCATGGACGATACCGACAGCCGCATTTCCCGACCGCGCCAGATTTACACGGGTGAAACGCGGCGCAGCTACAGGCCGGTGACGGAGCGGGCGTGAGTCTTGCACGTAGTCTAACCCTTTAGGGTGTCTTCGTTCCCGCACGCCAAAGACACCCTAAAGGGTTAAACTACATACATCCTACCGCCGCGGCCGGAACCCCAGCGCGAACCGCAGCACCACCATCGGCAGCGCGGCTAACAGCAGCGCGGCGGCGGCGGTTTTCAGCCCCGGATAGACGCGCGCTGCATTGCGATCCAACGCCGCTAGAGCTTCGCCGACGACTTGTTCCTTGGGCACATAAAACGATTTGCTAGACGGCATCCCCGGGGAGTCCGGGGAGCGGCGCGAAACACTTCCGAACTCCGTCCGCACCGGCCCTGGGCAAACCGCAAGGACGCGGATGTGATGTTCTTTGAGCTCGATCCGCAGCGCCTCGGAAAAGCTACTCACATAAGCTTTCGTCGCAGCGTACACCGCGAAATCGGGGATCGGAATCACGCTGGCCAGCGAACTCAAATGAATGATCGCCCCGCCGCCGCGACGGATCATTTCGGGGGTCAGTAAGTGGGTGAGATGGGTGAGTGCCTCGATGTTTACATCCAACATCGCCTGGATTTTTTCCCACTCCGCGGAGGCAAATTCGCCGTAATCGCCGAGGCCAGCGTTGTTGACCAACAGATCGGGGAGAAACCCTCTAGCAGCTAACGTATTGACCAGTTGGTCACGCTCGGACGAGCGCTGCAAATCCACCGCGAACACCGCCACGGCGACATGCGGAAACTCCGAGCGAATGCGTTCTGCGAGTTGTTGCAGCAGCGACTCGCGACGCGCCACTAAGACGAGCTTGCCGACGCGCGGCGCGATTTGCAGAGCGAACTCCTCGCCTAACCCGGAAGAAGCACCGGTGACGAGGGCACACGAAAATGAAGTAGGATCAGGCATGGCGGAGTGTTACACCCTGCCATTCGATTACACCATCTGAGATTCGCCGTTAGGTCCTTGGGTGACTTGGACGATCCGCAGTGGCAGGCGCACGAGGATTTCTCCGTCGCAGCCGATGTCGATGGAATAGATGCCGGCTTCTTCGAAGCGCAGGCCTTGGAGATTCATCACGATGTTGCGAGTGAGGAACGGCACATTCTTCGGCAGTTGCACTTCGAACTCCGGCTCGATCGGCATGTTGTTAGGGTCGAGCGAGGCACCGTCTTCGTTGATGATGTTGATCGACAGCTTGTGACGGCCGGCATCTTCGGGGGTGAAGCAAAACCGCATGGCAAGGGCGCATGACGGGTGGACCACTGGCACGGCGCGAGCCGCGAGGGTGTCAAAGGTTCCAGAGATGACGAGCTTGCCATTGTAGTCGGCGGCGAAGTCACAGAGAGTGGCGATTTGGATGTCCATGAGTGGAGGTTTGAATGGATTTAAACAGTTCCG
>JAYVEJ010000455.1:0-11273 GCA_043748885.1 Luteolibacter sp.
CGATTTTTCGATTGCCGATTTCATCGAAGGTGTAGGCGTGACTCCAACCGGGAATTGGAGTGTTTGGCGATACTGTCTTTTTGCGAACACCGGATTCGACCTCACCTTTGTCATTGTAGCCGTAAGTCCAGCGGGTGACGTCTTCGCGGGTGACTTCCTTTCGACGGTCGAGATCGTCGAACACGGTGACGCCGAAGGATTGGGTTTGGGAAGATCCGTATGCGTGGGTGACGCCGTCGAGGCGGTCCGAGCTGTCCTGGCTTCGGGTGGTTGTCAGCTTAGTAGAGGAACCGGACTTGAATGTGAGAGTCTGGATGGAATCGGAATCCGCAAGGTATCCGTAGGTCGCGGTTTCTGTCCCAGTTGCAACCTCATCCAGGCGCGACGTGGTAGTGTAGTGGTAGCTGCTGGAGTAAGCGGCTGTGCCTGACGTGATGCCGGTGGATGAAAGTCTTTGATATGTATCCAGAGTGATGGAGCGGCTGACACCATTCAGGATTCCGCCTGAAATCGTCTCAGTGGTTGTCAGTTCATCCGGATAGGTGAAATTGTGGGCGCCTGCGGCGTCGACCAGTGTTTTAGGACGGCCGGAGCGGTCGTATGTGCGGCCGACAGCCGGCGTTCCATCGTCATGGGTGACGCTTTCAGGAAGCCCCAGGGAATTCCAAGCGTAGGTTGTGATGGGACCGCGAGCGCGCTCGCGGGTGTGTAGCTTGCCGCTGGGATCGTAGTAGGCATAGGTGGTGGCCTTCAGTGACGAATCGATCTTCTGATGAACGGACCCGGTCGCTTCATAGTAGGTCCATTCCGTAGTATCAGCTGTGCCGGGTGAAGCGGGCCAGGTGGTGCCACTCCAACCAGTGCCGGCGCGGTAGGTTTTGAGAAACCGCTGCTGACCGTATTCGTCATAGATACGTTCCAGCGGGTATGTGGCCCCGCCCCAGACGCGGAAGACTTCGCCGCGCGTAGTGTACGAGGTGCGAACGACCTTGGTGTCAGATTGCGTCAAAGTCGCGACGCTCCCCGCCCCCAGGCTTCCTGTGGGATGATAAGTGTAGGAGGTTTGCTTTCCGGCAACGGTAACGCTGGTGACCTGTCCTGTTGTAGGGCTGTAAACGGTGGTTCTAACCACGCCACGCGGTGACGTGACGGTCGTGGATCGTCCCAACGCATCGTAAGTGGTGTAAACGGTAGGTTCCGAAACGGTGGGTGTCGTGGTTGAATGAAGTTTGCCGTCGATGCTGATTTCAATCGCATTCAAAGTGGAATCCGGAACATCGGTGGTGATCGTGACCGTCCGGGTGGTGCGGTTGATGGCCGTGGTCCGAGTGGTGATGTGACCTTGGGAGTTGATGGACTCGATGACGGAGGCGATGCCGCTTCCGAGACCGGTCAATTGCTCGCGGGTGGTCGAAATTACGGATGGAGTGGCATTTCCATCGGTTTCATAACGGCTACTCACTGTCTCGCGGAACCAATTTCCACCATCCTCAACGTAAGAGGAATTCGTTGCGTTGAGGGTATCCGATTCGTCGTCAATGATGTTGTTTACATTCAGATCTCTCGCCTCCTGCACCAGCGACCCGGTGTAAGGATCGTAGGCGAAGAGAATTTTTGCTTCGCCGGGAACGGTGCGAGTGAGAGGGCGGTCAATGTTGTTGGGATCGAATGTGGTGGTTGTGTAGATAGGGCCGGATGGTCCGCTAATGGCGGAAAGCCAGGTTTCGCCTTCTTCATTCCGCCAGCTTTGGGAGTAGCGGGGTGACGTATCCGACCCAACGGACTTCTTGGTCCAAAAACCGCTAGCATCGGTGCCGTAGTCGAAATAACGGGCGACAACTCCGGTGCCGGTGACGGATTGGGTCTGGCCATCGAGATAACGGGTGGTGATTTCCGTGGAGGTGTCGGCATTGGTGCGTGTGCTGATTCGGCCTCCAGAGGTGTAAACCGTTCCGGCCGTCAAACCGTCTTCCGACGTTTCCGAAGTCACGCGGCCCGATAGATCGAAGCCGGTGGAGGTTGCCAGACTCAAGCCGCCCGAACTGCGGGTGGTTGATTTCAGGTTTCCTGCTGGATCAAAAACACGGGTCGTGACGACACCCAAACGAGTTTCCTGTTTTACCCGGCCTTCCGCATCATAAACGTCGAATGTGGTGGTGATACCCTGCTCGTCGGTTTCGGAAGCAAGCCTGCCATTCGGCCAGGACGTCTCGTAGGTGGTTCGTCCGTTTACTGTTGTTAGGACGAGGTGACCTCCCGCATCATAGCTGTGAAGGGTCGTGCTCAACGTGACAAAGCCGGATGCGGACTTCACCTCGGTTTCTTCCTTCAACAAGCCACCACCTGGACCCGTGATCCTGACGGTTCGCAGAGTTTTTCCGTCAACGCCGTATGGATTTTCGATGGTCACCCTGTAAGTGAATTCCCGGAGGTGATCGCCAGTGGGTGAAGGGGAAAATGCGTGAGATCCTAAGTCGTAAGTTCCCTTTTCGTAAGCGTGGATCTCTTGACGCCCATCCGCCTCCTGAATGTAGGCGAGGCGGCCTTTCAGATACTCTGGCACTTCGGCGGTGGTGGCGAAAGTAGAGGTTTGTCTGTTGTAATATTCGCCTTCATACCTAACTACTATCGGCAGATATTCCATTTCTTCGAAATCCTCCCATATTGGTGAAATCCAAGAGTCGAGATAGCCTGCGTACGGCCAGTTGTAGCTCTCTTCCGCCACTACACCGAGAACCTTGACCTCGCTCTCCGAAACTTCCGTCTTGAAATACGAATAACCCGGTGAGGCGTAACTATAAGTCGTAACGTGGCAATTCGTCATGGTCGCAGCCGCTGGCGATGTCGGGAGACTCTTCCATGGTCGATACGTGTGATTGATTTTTCCAGTATACCCGTAACCAGCCCCATGATAGTCATAGCGCTGCCATGAGCCGTCGGGCTGGATCGCCCATTTCAAACGGGCGTAATTGGCCGGATCGGACGAATCCTCGTGATAGGCCCAGGTTGAGGTCAGGGCATCTCCGTCCGGATCCTCCACGGAGATGGTTTTTTCGGTTCCCCAGGGAAACGCGTGATAGACATCTCGAACTTTCGACGCAATCGAGCCACTGGTAGGGTGGAAGATCGTGGTTTCAATTTGCTTGTCGCCGCCGGTAAGAGTTGTTTCAGTCCGGGTTTCCGCCCGGAGTCCGGGGATTTCGGCCATCCAGGTGCCGCTGATGAAGCTGAAAATTTGGTCGGTTTGGACGGTTCCTTGGATTTTCGTCACTTGGATTACGGGAGTGGCCGCAGAGTTTGTAGGGCTTGAAAACCGCCAAGTGCGTGAAGGGCTTCCCGTGACCGGATAGAGTCCTCCCAATGGGTTTCCAGATACTGGGTAGGTTCCAGCCGCTTTGGTTCCCACCTGCGCGGAAGGGTAAAACCGGATTTCGTAGGAAGTCGCGGTAAGGGTGATGATGTCGGCAAGAACTTCAGGGGCCTTGATCTGGCGTAAAACGTGGGTTCCTGAATCGCGGACCACATCGACATCCGAGGAGATGCTCTCGTAGTTCAAGACTGCGGGCGTGAAGAGATCAGGCGTAATGGTTCCAGACGAAAAAGAAATCGAGCCGGCGGAGCCGTTGGCTGACCCACCAAGCGAAAAATCTCCGCTCACACCACCGGAACTAGAGCCTCCTGAAACGTCGCCATCGCCTCCCGAACCTGTTACGCCAGAAGCGTTTCGCTTGATGATTACCGTAAAGTTTTTTGTAAGCCCCTGCCCCTCGCCGCATCCCGGGCCTGCACCATCGTATACGGACGTTTCCTCACCATCGATGTAAACCTTGTAGCAAGTTGGACAGGAGACTTCCAGATGGACGGAACTGAGTCCTCCATCAGATCCACTGGGAATCGCGGTAAGTATCATCGTGTAGGCTTTGTCCGGCTTCAACTTCACCTTCTCCGGCAAAGGTGGCGATTCCGTGTAGGCCCCACAACTTGTGCCGGTCGCCGGGGAGGTGGTCTTATCGTGTAATTGCAGCGTGAAAGATCCTTTGATACACATTGATCCTTTGAAGTCCACCTTCACGTCTCCGTCGCAGGTAGTACACTGGGCTTCGGATTTGCCTGTGATGGCAACTAGCGCGAATGCCGTGAGTAGAACTAATCGATTTATGGAAGACATGGTTTAGAAAGATGTGAGATTGAAGACATCGAGCGAACGTGACGAGGTGTCTGAAACTGGATCGGCCGTTGTTGGATCGCGGTCGGCAAGGTATTCCTCCGCGTTGTTCATGCCGTCGAAGTCATCGTCAGCCGTGGCATTGTTCAGCACCGGAGAAGTCCCTAAGAGAACTTCGAGGCCATCAGGGATCAAGTCACCATCCGTGTCCCACACCGTAGGAAAAGTGTTGTGATCCATCACCTCCGACAGATTGCTGAGCCCGTCACCATCAAAGTCCGCATCCTGCGCCTGTTGAAGGGTGGTCACCGTGGCGTCATCGACGCGGTGCAAACGGGCGAAGAGTTTTTGGGGACTCGATGACATGAAATACTCATGGCCTCCGATTCCGAACGCCATGAACGGCGCGTAGTGCCAGGTCACCAAATCGGACGACCACTGGTAGAAGTAAGTGCGTTGTGCGACTCCGGGCCATTCGGATTTCCAGTTGCCGCCCGTCCAAGGGACGAAGGTCATCTGTTCGGGGAGTGGATCGGCCGTGAGAGAGCCGGATGCCAATAGAAGACCGGTAGCCGCTCCCGAAAGTTTGAGGAATGAATTCATGGTTTGCTTTCGATGAAAGTTATTTGCCGCTTGGCTGATCCCGCTTCCAGAAGCGGATCACGATATCATCGGGGACCGGAGGATTCGCCAGGAGGTAGGCATGTCTTTCTACGTAAGCTTTTTCTCTCGCATGAAACGCTTCCTCCATTCTGGCCCCTTCCTTCCGGTACAAATCATGGACTTGGGCCAGGGTGTCCATGGCCTCCCCGTTTTTCTCACCGTCCACCACGACGAAGGATGGGCCGCTGAATGCCAGATCCGGCATCTCCGGGATTACCGGCTGAGCGAAGTCATGACCATGCTCGGTAAGCCTTTTGCGAGTTCGATAGGTGTCAGTGTTACCGATGCCCATCAACAAGCCGAAATCTTGAAACGTGCCGTCACTCTCCTTTACCCGAAAGGTGGAGAAGCCGCAGAAATGGTTGAAATCGACATTGGACCAAGCGGAGATTTCCCCATCAACCTTTCCGTTGGGATAAATCCGCAGCAAGGTACGCGAATGGTCATAGACGGTCGCGGACAAAAAAACCAATTCGGTGCCGCGGTAATTTTCGCGAATTTCTTCCATCTTGGCGATCACCGCCGGATCGTCCGGTGGCAGTGCGGGGAGCGGGGGCGGTGGATCAGGCAAGCCCGGATCTTTGACCATCTGCACCGTGACGTTGATGGTTCCCTTGATCGGGGGGAGGTCTGCCATTTCCGGGGCTTCCGTCACCTGCATTCGCTGAGTCTGGGAAGTCAGTACCTTGAAATCAATAGGCTCTGGTTTAGGAGCTGGTGTGGACGGCACCCCGTCAGAGATGAATTCGGGGATTTCCACATCCCATTCCGGCTTGGCTTGTTCTTGAGCAGACAGCGCGAGAGCAACGCTCCAAAAAGCCATTGAGACCGGTAGAAGTTTCATAAGGTGCGGGATTCTTGATTAATTGAGGTGGATGTCGATCCTTTCCGGGGAATCTTTTTGACACTGAAAGCACTGAGCCTCGATGGCCGCTGCCTGCTCGAAAAGTCGGTAAAATACCAGCTTTTTAGATAATCGGCCGGATTTGGCAATTTCCCACGGTGGCAAAGTCAATTTATTCCGCCGATCAGGAGTCGTTATTGAAAGTGATGGGGAGAATCCGCAACGACGCGGGTTTGACCCAACAGGAACTCGCCCGCAAGATGCAGTTGAGCCAGTCCACGGTAAGCGACGTTTTGCGCGGCCAGCGAAGGCTGGATGTGATCGAGTGGATTTCGTTCTGCAAAGCCTGCAAAGTGACGCCTCAGCAATTCCTGGAAGAACTGGCCTTTTTACTGAAGCGGAAATGACGAGCACGGGAATAGAACAGAAAATTTCCACCCGCCTGTAAAGTCTTATAAGGATCTATTTTGTCGACTTCGGAGACTTCTGCTTTTGCCTTTTTGAAACGGCGACGGTGATGCATTCCGCGAGATCAATTTCAAGAAACGCCGAGATCCTGAGCAGGAAATAGAGAGTGGGAGTGACTTCTCCGTTCTCCATATGACGGATGCCCGAGGGACTGAGACCGGTTTCCTTGGCGATCCGGTAACGGGAAATGCCTTTCTCCTCGCGTGCCTTTCGCAGGGATTCGACTATTTTCGCTACGGTCTTCTGAAATTCATCCACCAGCTTCAGCTTAGGACAATGCCTTATGAGGCGTTAGCGCCTTAAAAGACGCTAACTTGCCACCCAATTGGGGAGAGCAATCATAGGCGTGGGAGAGCCTCTCCCCCAGAGCCTATTTCATGCGGCTCTCCCCTCTCAGCGGGGGCACCCCGCAACGCCCCGAAGAATTCAAATGCGGCCGACGGACCGGGGACGTGGTTCCCACCACCCCGCTCCCGGAAGAGTCGACCGGATGGATTTCAAATGCTCCGCGCCCCCGCAGCGTGACGGGATGGCCACGCCACCGGCACTCGGTTCCTCGCTCCCGGTGCCGCGTCCACCCGCACCATGCGCCAGTTGGATTTTTAATTAGGCTCCGCACGGCACACCGCACCACCACCCCGCCGCACCCAAGACGCCATCCGGCATAAACCGGCGGTCGCACTTCGTTCGACTCGCCGTCCCCAAGGCGGCAATACCGCCGGGGACTTTATTCCGTTGGCGTCTTGGGTCCACCACCCTACCTCCCTTCCCCCATTCACAGCCAGCACGCGCAAGGCGCGTGGGAATGCCACCGCCCCGCTTCCATCAAGGGCAAGTTCCTTCCGCTACGCTCCAGTCGTTCCGATCCTCGCCGTGCTCGCTTCCGCGCTATCGCTTGTGCAGCTCCGCGCGGCTCCGATCTCCACCCTTGACGGAAGCTCCGATGGGCGGCGGCGTTGTTTGGTCGTCTTGATTTCTTCCAAACAAAAAATTCGTTCCTCTTTTGTTGTTCGTTTAAAACCAATGACTTGCGAGTTCTTCAAGCTTGTTGTTAGTGCCGTTTCAGGGTATCTTTTTCACATCGGTCGGGAGCGCAACGCACTGACCCTCAGCCAAAAACGAAAACCACCTAACATCATGATACCTACCTATAAGACCCTTGGCGGATACGGCGATTCCCTGCATCGCCCGCTTGAAAATACGGAACTACGCGGCTTCGCTCCCTCGATCTTCGCGGCAAACGCACACGCCCGGACTTCAGATCGATACAGCTTCCTGCCGACTTCCTCGATTCTCGACGGGATGGCGGACGAGGGATGGCTACCCGTGGCGGCACAGGAACAGCTTGTGCGCGATCCGTCCCGCGCAGGATTCCAGAAACACATGCTTCGTTTTGCACACCGCGACGATCTCCAGAAACCCGGCGGCGAACGCCCGGAAATCGTGATCGTGAACAGCCACGACCGCAGCAGCGCCTACCAGCTCCATGCCGGAATCTTCCGCTTCCTTTGCTTGAATGGTCTTGTCGTCTGCGATGAGACCTTCAAGCGGATCAGCATCACGCACATGGGCTTTGATCCGTCGAAGGTGATCGAGGCAAGCGTTCAGATCGCAGAGGGAATCCCCGTGCTGATGAACCGTCTCGACGAAATGAAGAATCTCCGGCTGACCGACTCCGAGCGCGAGGCCTACGCGGAAGCCGCAACTATCGTCCGTTTCGGTGATCTTGAATCCGCACCCGTCCGACCGGTGAAGCTGCTTGAGCCCCGCCGCTACGAGGACAGCGGAAACGACGCATGGCGGACATTCAACGTGGTGCAGGAGAACGCCACCAAAGGCGGACAGAGGGACTACACCAAACGGAAGCCGACCGGCACCCTGATGCCGGCGAGCCGGGCCGTGAAAGGCATCGATGGCAATGTGACCCTCAACAAAGCTCTCTGGCACTTGGCCGAGAAACTGGTGGAACTCAAACATGGCTGAGAACCCCGGAGAGGGGGCGGAATTTTCCTGCCCCCTCTCCTTTTCCCTGTTTTCCATGAAAATCAGCCAAGCGATTTTGTCCGGTCTGATCTACCGCGTGAAACGCGGTCAGGTTTCCGCCTATGCCAGCCGACCGTCTCTCTATTGTTGCGTCGTCCCCATTCAGGACTTCCACCCTGAAACGTGGATTGGTGATTGCTGGCTAACCGATGAACACGGGAACCCCGATCCCAGCTTGGATCGCTCGCCGGTGCCGGTCCGCCGGGATTCACTCGGCCCGGTGATTGGTCGCGCTCCTTCCGCATGAACGGCACAACGACGGCCAAAGTGTATCGAAACCGGCCACCTCCCGATTTCGGGCGATGGCTTCTGGCGTCATCTATCAACTACGTCCCGCCAAAAAAATTGCCGGGGAAGGCTCCCCGAACCCCTCACTCACCGCGCCACGCAGATCATAGTCTGTGAGCCCCTCTCGTTCATCGGTCGCCCCCATCCATGAACTGCTTTGGCCTGCACGCATATGCGTGCTGTTCCGTCGACAGATTGTTGCAATTGCTCATTTCACGCCAGAATCCCCGTGGAATGAAATCCACTCAAATCTTCATGGAATTCATACACCTATCACTTGCTTTTACTGGCGCAGGTTAACTTTCAATTAACCAATTTCAGTTATAATACCTCAATGAAAAAAGGTTTCACATTGGTCGAGTTGGCGATCGTGCTGGTGATTATCGGCCTGCTCGTCGGTGGGATTCTGGGTGGGCAAAGCCTGATTCAATCCGTGAAAATCAATCGGTTGGTTAGTGACCTTAGGCAATACGAGGTTGCGGTGACTCAATTTTACAGCAAGTTCAAACGCTACCCTGGGGACGCGCCATATTATAGCCCTCCCGGAAGTGGTAATAACCTTCTGAATTTCGGCACCGGGGGAACTATCGACGCAAGTGGAAATGGATCAGGCTTTTGCGGGAATGGCAGCTATTCAACATATAGCAATTTTGAGACCACTCAAGTCTGGGCGCATTTAAGTCAATCGGGCATGTTGAGTGAAAAATATCGTGAATATTCACCGGGCATTTGCGGCGGAACAGACACAAGCGACAGAATTGCAATCGCGCCTTACACAGAATTGGAGGATGCAGCAGCTGCATCTATTGGGGCCTCTAAATATGTGATTGGAGCATCAAAGGAACAAACTAATGATAATTTTAACTTTCAGTTTTATGTCAGCTCCAATGACGCACTTGCCTTACAAAATAAATTAGAATCTCAAGACTGGAATGGTGAATTCAATCAAATCGGTCTAGTTCGTTCGTTTGGCAGCCACGCACGTTGCCGCAGTCTGCTTGATTGCCCAACCTTAACCTCACCATTTGCAAATATGCGTTATATTATTTCTGCACAATAAATTGGGGCGCAAGAGCGGATTAGTTTGGCGATTATATTCGAATCATTGAGAACCAGCTTGAAACGTTAGGTAAAAGTGCCATTTCCAATCCACCGCTCCACGCAGATCACCGCTGGTGCCCCCTCTCGTTTCTCGGGTGTCCCCATCCATGAACTGCTTTGGCCTGCCGCGTATTCGTGCAGCTCAAGTCAGACCATTCCTCCGGCGCTTGCCCCGCACTTTGACGGGAATACCGCCACGTTACGGGTCTTCACGTCCTCGGAATCGTCTGACTTGAGCCGGAGTGTTTAACCGACGAACCAATCTGGACGGACTGGTCTGTTCCAGGGGCGCTGCCCCTCGCGCTGTAAAGGGCACCCAAGTTTCGCTGCGCTGCAACCCGGGATCCCACCCTTGACAGCGCACACCCCGGTTTCGCCAACGGGCAAGGTTTCATGCGACGGCGCATGAAGCCTGTAGTCACTGAATCAAAAAAGGGAGCGAGAGATGAAAGCCAAGTCCAAAACACGAGACACCTTCCGTAAGTCATCACCTGGCCGTAGTCTCCAACAATCCCCAACAACCCATGGAGCAAAATTGTCAGACCTATATGAACAGATCACCAACCGAATCATCGACCAACTCGCGAAAGGCGTCGTGCCTTGGAAATCACCCTACTTTTCCAAGACCGGCTTTCCCCGAAACTTTTCCAGCCAAAAGGAATATCAGGGCATCAACGTCCTGCTGCTGGGCAGCCAGCGATTCACATCGCCCTATTTTCTGACATTTCTTCAAGCCAAGGAGCTTGGCGGCTGTGTGCGAAAAGGCGAACGCGGGTTTCTTGTCGTCAAATACGGCACCTACAACAAAGAGGATGAACAAGCACAGGAAGGCAATTCCGCCAAGCAGCGTGGCTACCTCAAAGGTTACACGGTCTTTCACTCTTCCCAGATCGACGGCATCGACTTTCCCGAACCTGTCGCCTTGCCTGAACTCACGACGACCGAGAAAACGGATCGCGCCCGTGCCATCGTCGAAGCAATGCCACAACCTCCTTCGATCAGCGAGGGCAGCGCGGTGCCTTGCTACCGGAAACTCACGGATTCGGTGCACATGCCGAATATCAGATACTTCACGAATGAGGAGAATTTCTATTCCACCCTATTTCATGAAATTGCCCACAGCACGGGCCATCAGTCCCGCCTTGCCCGCAAATCTCTGCTAGAAAACAAGGGGATGGATGCGACCGGGGACACCGCCCGCAAGATTTACGCCGAGGAAGAACTGGTGGCGGAAATGGCAGCATCGTTTCTGAATGCCCGTGCGGGAATCATGGAAGAGGAAATCGAAAATTCCGCGGCCTATCTCCAAAGCTGGATCAACGCGCTTCGCAGCAAGGACGCCCAAGGGTGGATTGTCCGTGCAGCCTCACAAGCACAGAAAGCCGCGGACTTCATTTTAGGCCGTCATCTGAACGCCAATCCCGACGCCATCGCGATCGAATCGAATTCGGCACCGTCAGGTAGTTTTGTCGAAAAGCTAAAGGCCCGTGAAACTAGCAACCAACCTAGTAGAATTTGAAGGACCACACGTTCGATTACCTAACTTTCCCGATATTGCGTGCAAAGGCAAAGATACTTACAAGGCCGCTTTCAGGGACTCGAACTTTGCCCGCAATTTGCCGAGATCGGATTCAGCCTTGTCGATCTGATTGGCAAGCGCGCCCAACTCCTTGAGCTTGCTATCAAAACTGCCTCCCTTGA
>JAYVEJ010000456.1:0-1578 GCA_043748885.1 Luteolibacter sp.
AGTCGCCGCAAAATAAATCATCAAACTTTTTGGCAGGTTTTGATTTGAAACATAACAAGTATTAAATAGAAGTTAAGCATTTTATTTTGCGGTGAATCCATAGGCTCAATGTTTCAAATTCCATGGCGATGAGTTAGCCGCTCCGCTCCTCCGGCACAAGGATCTTGCGACTGTTTTCAAGCTTGGAGTCCTCTAGTGAAGGCGAGAGGCTGGTGCTTTTATAACTCAACCAGCCTCCCAAGAACGGCGAATACCATCCCTTCAAATATCTAGGGTATGATGTCGCGCCGGAGATTAAAATCCTGCCACCCCTGTTCGGGAAATTGCGGGAACCATAACGGCCACTCTTGCGCGAGCAGGCATCCACGCCACTTTCCGACAGCTTATGACCATTCACACGCTCGCCCAAGAACAACGCCTGCCGCTCACGCTCGATGCCGCTTGGGAGTTTTTCTCATCGCCCCGCAACCTCGACGAAATCACTCCCAGCGAGCTGGGGTTTAAGATTGTTAGCTTACCGGGCGAAGAGATGTATGAAGGACAAATTATTACCTACAAAGTGATGATCTTCCCTGGCATCTGGGTGCCGTGGGTCACTGAGATCAAGTCGGTGGACGCGGGTAAAGCGTTCGTCGATGAGCAACGTTTCGGACCCTACAAGTTCTGGCATCATCGACATACCTTCGAGGAAATCCCCGGCGGCGTGTTGATGCGGGATTTAGTACACTATGGCCTTGGCTTCGGGCCGTTCGGTGCCATCGCGCACGCCGTGTTTGTCAGGTCCAAGTTGCAGAACATCTTCGAATTCCGCAGGGAAATGCTAGTGAAGCGGTTCGGCGTGATTTGACAAATGCGCGGAAATGATTGGATCAGTCAGATGATACTAACGATTGAAAAACCGCTTTAATTTACTACCTAGCGACTTCTGAGCTGCTAAATAATGAGTGAGTTCCGCAGGCTGTGTGGATTGGGCTGGAGTCAGGACACCCGCCGCTTCATTTGTAACCGGAACCCACCAGCCGCCTAAGCCTACTTTGTCGCCTGCCAAGGTGGATTTCATCCATTCATATCTCACCCAGTATTCGTTTCCCGAGGCGGTAGTATAAACATCAGCGGTGCGCGCCATCGCCACGCGTTGCTCAGCGATTGCAATGTCCAAAGACTCACCCTGATCTGGTAAAGACTTTATCTTCACCAGACCTATCGGCGGCTCGGTGCGAAGAAAGCTGTCAGCCACGATCACTTGCCCTGCGGGTTGCCCGGCGGGAGCTTTCTTATAGATACTGTCGCGCAGATCATCATCCGTAATTTCCCCGGCCACCTTGCGGTGGGAGTAACAAGATTTATTACCGAAACTCGTAGTCAGCCGCCTGCCACTTGAATCAAACTTATCGATAAACCCGCTGCCCGCGATCAGCGGTGAACGCAGCTTATTAAAGCCGCTGGCCGCTGGCAAATCACGAAAGAGGTGGTTGCTATTCATGATGCAAATCATTCCTCCATCCGCTAGATTCTCGATCAGGTTGCTGGCAAGTTTCTCGAATAACGAAAATGGATAGAGCGATTCTAAGTTCGAAA
>JAYVEJ010000457.1:0-1577 GCA_043748885.1 Luteolibacter sp.
GGGAAACCGAGTGGCAGTGCCCGCATCGCTGCCGTGGCGATGGCCGTGCCACCACCGCCGCCCAGTGAAATCACGCCGTCTATCACTCGATCCGCCACCAATTTCGCGAGGAAAACCGGAGCCACCTCGCTCATCGCCGCCACGCATTCGCCACGGTCCTTGAGGGCTAACAATTCCGCGAGATCCAGCCCCGCCGCAGCGGCGACTTGTTCGCGAGTGCAGTCCACAACGATGGAAGGGGAGTCGCCAGTGCCGACGTCGATCAGCAGCACGCGGTGCCCACGCGCACGGATGCGCTCGGCGACGAACGCATGTTCCTCGCCCTTCGAATCCAGTGTCCCGAGAACCGCGATGGTGGCCATGGCAGTTAGTTTTTCCGCTTCACGGAAATGGCTTTGA
This sequence comes from Luteolibacter sp., assembly GCA_043748885.1. Taxonomy (GTDB): domain Bacteria; phylum Verrucomicrobiota; class Verrucomicrobiia; order Verrucomicrobiales; family Akkermansiaceae; genus Luteolibacter. Next base: position 400 of record JAYVEJ010000457.1, read on the forward strand.
ACTGGCGTGTTAGATTCGTCAGCGACTCCTCGATGCCCATCCGCTCCAAGCTCGACGCGCCGACGAAGCCGACGCAGTCCGTCGCCTGGATCACCCGGTCCGCGTCTTCCGGGGTGTTGATCGGGCCGCCGTGGCAGAGGTAGAAAATGTCGTCACGGACGGACTTCGCCGCGTCGATGATGGCTTGGGTGCGCTTGATGGTTTCCTCCCAACTCACCACCGCGTGGGTCACGCCGATCGAGCCGCCGACGGTGGTGCCGACGTGGGCGATGATCGCATCCGCCCCAGACTTCGCCATCTCCACGGCCTCCTCCGGGCAGCCGACATAGACGATGGAAAACATCTCCATCTTGCGAGCGAGGGCGACCATCTCGAACTCCTTCTTCACGCTCATTCCCGTCTCTTCTAACACGCCACGGAAATGCCCGTCGATGATCGTGTGGGTCGGGAAATTGTTCACGCCCGAGAAGCCCATGTCTTTCACTTGGCCGAGCCAATGCCACATCCGGCGGCGCGGATCGGTGGCGTGGACACCGCAGATGACTGGGATTTCCTCGACCACTGGCAGCACCTCGTATTCGCCGATTTCCATGGCGATCGCGTTGGCATCGCCATACGCCATCAGCCCGGCAGTCGAGCCGTGGCCCATCATCCGGAAGCGGCCACTGTTATAAATGATGATCAGATCCGCGCCGCCTTTCTCGATGAATTTCGCGCTGATTCCCGAGCCGGCACCGGCCGCGATGATCGCTTGGCCTTTCGAGAGAGTGTCGTTGAAGCGCTCGATCACATCGCTGCGGGTGTAGGGATTTCCCTTTCCAGTCCATTGATTTGGCATGGCTTGGTTGTGGCGAGTAAACCGAAACCGTCGAGCGGGAAAGCGCGCAGAGGCTCCACTTTCGGCTATTCGCTTTCCACATCCCGCTGCAATCTCGCGCCGCCCTTGCCCCCGATGATTGACCCCGCCGATCCCCTGAAAGACACCGAGATCCTTGGCAAATCCACTCGCTATCAGGTCGTGCGTGCCGACGCTTCCGACCTCCGCGGCTGGATGCAAGACGGCCCCGTTTGCCCGTTGTTAGGCCAGCACCACATTTCCCACTGCGGCATCATGCAGGCGGTGCCGCCGTTTGAAATCGTCCGCGCCAACCAGAGCGGCACCTTCATGTTAGCGTGCC
>JAYVEJ010000458.1:0-4378 GCA_043748885.1 Luteolibacter sp.
AATTCGCAGCATGGCGGAAGGTCCGGCTGAGATCGTGGGTCAACGATCCTTGGCGGAGACTTGGATAAATTTTTCCGCCACGCAAGCCAAAGGGTGTGACTGGACGGGGCGTGGCCCTCCATCACCGTTCTTCCCAGCGCTCTTCTTGGTGCTCAGCGGATTTCGGCTCGAGGTGAGAAATCACCCGCCCGTCGGGATGCAGCAACTCGGCGACGCTGGCTTCGATTTGTGTGGCCGCTTCGTGGGCCTCGCCAACGGTTAGAGCGTCGTCGAAGACTAGGTGAAACTCGACCCAGTGGGTCCGCCCCGAGTGCCGGTGGCGGAGATTGTGATAGGACAACCCGCGCTGGCCGACCTCGCGGTCGAGCAGGGTGTGGATCTCGCGCTCCACCTTCGGGTCGGATTCATCGAGCAGGCCGCCGAGGCTCTCGCGGATCAACTTGAAGCCGACGCGCAGGATGTTAAGCGCGGCCAGCACGGCGGCGGTGGGGTCCCACCAAACCCACTCGGTGAAGTAAATGAGCGCCAGCGCCACGAGGACCGCGCCGCTCGACCACACGTCGGTTAGAACGTGCATCCCATTGGCCCGCAGCAAAGGTGAGCCACTTTTTTTGCCGACCCGGATGAGGGAAAGCCCGAGCACCAAATTGATCACGGCAGCCCCGCCAGTGACCGCCGCGCCGAACCCGATGTGGGAAATAGACACGCCGAAGACGAACTGCCGAACCGCTTCGTAAAGGATCAGCACCGCCGCCGCGGAGATCATCGCACCTTCGAATCCGGCGGAGAGAAACGCCACCTTGTCATGGCCGAAATGATGCGTCTCGTCTGCCGGCTTGTAGGCAAGTCGCAGTGCCCAGGCGGCAAATCCGACTGCCAACAAGTGGACCACGGACTCCGCAGCGTCCGAGTAAACGGCAGAGGATTTGGTCACCACGGCCGCAGTGACCTTCGCGCCTAGCAGCACCACCGCCGCCGCAAGCGAGAGATTCATCATCCGTTTTTGGTCGTCGTAGCTGGCCACGCCGGGAGTCTGCATGGATCACTCGCAATGGCAAACTTTGGCCGGCAACCCGTGTGCCACCAAGAACCCTTGTTTGACAAAATGAGAAACATCCGGCATCCACTTTGCATGAAAGTGGTTTCAGTGAGGGAAATGAAGGCCAATTGGGCGGAGATCGAGCGTCAGGTGGCGAAGGGAGAAACCTTTGAAGTGCTGAACCGTGGGAAACCTTCAGTCCGAATCATTCCTGCCATTCCTCGCAAAGTTTTGAAATGGGATGACCATTTGGCGACTGCTTTGCCGAGCGCAGGAAAAACGGGATCGGAAACGGTCAATCTGGATCGGGAGGGGCGCTGGTGATCTATCTGGATACCAGCGCACTGGTGAAGCTCTACTTGCTAGAAACGGATTCCCATGTCGTGCAGGAATTGATTGCGGCCCAGCATGATCCGCTTCCGGTTTGGGAGTTGCAGGAAATGGAGCTGACCAACGCCCTGCGGCTGAAAGTATTCTGGGGAGAGATTTCATTGGAGGATTCCAACCGGCAATTGGAGCTGTTTGAACAACTCAAAGAAAAGGGCCATTACTATTTTCCTGATATGGACCGGGCCGCATTTTTCACGACGTTCCAACGCTTGTTGGCTCATACCCCGGAGCTGGGTTGCCGCACGCTGGACATCATGCATGTGGCCTGTGCCGTTCTGCTCGCGCCCGAACTTTTCGTGAGTTTCGATTCACGCCAGCTCCAACTGGCGGCAAAGGCTGGACTCACGGTGCATGGAATCGGTTAGTGCGGGTTCAATGTTTAAAAATCCGCGTCAAGTCCGGGTTCCTGAAATGAAAAAGCCGTGGTTTCACATCCGTGCTTGTTTTCGCGCAAAATCCCGTCATAGCCTCGCCGCCCGGCAAGCCAGACGATCTGCGAGTCCGGAATACTGACTCAAAATTGCTCATGGATACGCCTCCTTTTTCCGAACTCGGCTTGCCCGATGCCTTGCTTGCCGCCATTGAAACGCTGGGCTACGAACGCCCGTCGCCGATCCAAGCGATGAGCATTCCCCCTGCCCTGCTGGGCAAAGATCTGGTCGGACTTTCCGCGACTGGCTCGGGGAAAACCGCTGCTTTCACACTGCCCGCGTTGGCGAAACTCGATGTGAAACAAGGCTACCCGCAGGTGCTGATCCTCTGCCCGACCCGCGAACTCGCGGTGCAAGTGTGCGAGGAAGTCCACCGGCTCGGTGCGAAAATGCAGGGGCTGCACGCGACGCCAGTTTACGGCGGTGCGCCGATCGACCGCCAGCTCCGCGCCCTGCGGTCGGGTGCGCAGTTAGTCGTCGGCACTCCCGGGCGGCTGCTAGATCATTTGCGACGCGGCAGCTTCGATGCATCGCGCATCAAGATGGCGATCCTCGACGAGGCCGACCGCATGTTGGACATGGGATTCAAGGACGAAATGGATGAGCTGTTAGCCGCGCTGCCGGCGGATCGCCAAACGTTGTTTTTCTCGGCGACGATGAACCCGGGCGTTTCCCGGCTCATCCAAAAATTCGGCAACAGTCCAGAGGTCATCCAGATCGAGCAAAAGGCCCGCACTGTTTCCACGGTCGAGCAATCGTATTTCGAAGTCCGCCAACGCTCCAAAGTCGAGGTGCTTTCCCGTATCCTCGACATGAACCCACCGCGGCTCGGGATCGTTTTTTGCAACACCAAACGCTCGGTCGATGAATGCACCGAGGATCTCGTCAACCGCGGATATGCCGCCGACCGCCTGCACGGCGACATCACCCAGCAAATGCGCGAGCGAGTCTTGAAGCGGTTTCGCGAGGGTGCGGTGGAAATTCTCGTCGCCACCGACGTCGCGGCGCGGGGGCTGGACATCGAGGAGATCGACATCGTTTTCAACTACGACTTGCCGACCGACCCGGAAGATTACGTGCATCGCATCGGTCGCACCGGTCGGGCCGGACGCTCGGGCCGGGCGGTGAGTTTTGTCTATGGCCGGGAAATTTACCGGATGCAGTCGATCGAGCGCTACACTCGCAGCGTGGTGAAACGCGAGCGGATCCCGTCCGTCGAGCAAGTCGAAGGACGGCGTGCGGATCTCATTTTCGACGACCTCAAAGAGCGTCTCGAAGCCGGCAAGTTTGATGCCTATCAGGACAATATCGACCGCCTGCTAGAGCAAGGCCACACGCCCACCGACATCGCCGGCGCGCTCGTCACGATGATCCGCGAAGCCAGTGGTCGCGAAGGTTCGGCCATTGAGGAAGACCGTGAAGCGGATCGTCCCGCCCGTCGGGAAAATGTCCGCCCGCAGCGCGAGGACCGCCCACAATTTGACGATCGCGGCCCGCGGCCCGAGCGCTCTGGACCACCACGCGGACCCTCGCCTGGCTCGGAAGCTGGGATGACGCGGCTGTTTCTATCGCTCGGCAAAACTCACGGCGTGATGGCCAAGGAAATCGTCGGGATGCTCTATCGGGAAGCCGGATTGCCCGATGGCTGCCTAGGCCGCATTTCACTTTTCCCGAAACACTCGCTGGTCGATGTGCCGGAGCAATTCGTCGGCCAAGTGATCGACCGCACCCGCAACGCCCGCCTCCGTGGCAGGCCGTTCCGGATGGACGTGGATCGCGGACCGGGCGAGGCAAGTTAGTTGACTTAGTCCACTTTTAGGGTAGGTGTTGCGGCGTGAAAACCATCACCACTCACGAGGCCAAAACGCATCTTTCCCGCTACTTAGCGGCGATTGAGCAAGGCGAGGAATTCATCATCGCCCGCGGCAAGAAGCCCGTGGCGATGCTGAGTTCGATCCCAAAAGAAGCCCAGCGTCGTCGCCCCAAGGTCGGAGAAACCTTGGGACCACAAATGTCAGTGTCCGATTCGGCATTTGCTCCGATGACTGACGAGGAGCTTAAACTGTGGTATGGGGAATGAATGTGCTTTTGGACACATGCACGTTTCTGTGGCTCACATTGGAAAATGCAAAACTTTCAAAGCTTGCAGTGGCAACGATCAACGGCGAATCGAACCGGCTTTTCCTCAGCGATGTGAGCCTGTGGGAAATTTGTCTGAAGTACCAGGCAGGCAAGCTGGAACTTCCTCACACTCCCGCGATCTGGTTGCCGGAGCAACGCGCGTTTTATAACCTCACGCCACTGCCCATCCGGGAAACATCAGTTTTCCTAACGTGCAATCTGCCGCCCTTGCACCAAGACCCATTCGACCGCCTGATCGCCGCCCAAGCCATTGAGAACCAATTCACGATCCTGTCCCCCGACCGACCACTCTCGTTGCTAGGCGCGAGTCGGCTCTGGTAAATCTGCCGCATGACCGACCTCGATCTATCAGGAAACCCGCGGCGCTTCGTGCTGT
>JAYVEJ010000459.1:0-11215 GCA_043748885.1 Luteolibacter sp.
CACCATCAACATCGGCGAAGTCGCCGCGATGACGGGCGGCACGGCGACCTTCGGCCAATCCTCCCACAATGGGACGCAAATGGCGGTGGACGAAATCAATGCGGCGGGCGGGCTGTTAGGCAAACAGGTGAAGCTATTCACCGAGGACGACCAATCCAAGCAAGGCGAGGCAGGGATCGTCGCGAAAAAACTGATTTCCCGCTCTAAGGTCATAGCGCTGTTAGGCGAGGTTTCCTCCAGCAAATCCTTGGAAATGGCACCGATCGCCCAGTCAGCGGGGGTGCCAATGATTTCTCCGGCGTCCACCAATCCCAAAGTCACTCAAGCGGGCGACTACGTTTTCCGCATCTGTTTCATCGATCCGTTCCAAGGCACGGTGATGTCGAAGTTCGCGCTCTCGAAGGGCTGGAAAAAGGTCGCGATCCTAACCGATAGTAAACAGGACTACAGCGTGGGACTCACCGAGTTTTTTAAAAAACACTACGCGGCGAATGGCGGCACAATCACCAGTGAGCAAAGCTATGGCTCTGGCGACAAGGATTTCAAAGCGCAGCTCACCGCGATCAAGAGCGGTGCTCCCGATGCCATTTTCGCTTCCGGCTACTACAACGAGGTTGCGTTGGTCGCCGTCCAGGCCAAGGAACTCGGCATCGTAGCCCCGCTGCTTGGCGGTGACGGCTGGGATTCGCCATCGCTCATCGAGGTGGGTGGAAAAGCCATGGAAGGCAGCTTTTTTTCCAATCATTTCTCCAGCGAAGATCAGTCACCAGCGATCCAGAAATTCGTGAAAGACTACCAGTCCAAGCACGGCGCGAAGCCCGATGCGATGGCCGCACTGGGCTATGACTCGGCGATGATTTTGTTCGACGCGATCAAGCGCGCCAACTCCGTGGACGGGCCTGCCCTCCGCGATGCGATCGCCGCCACCAAAGACTTCGCGGGCATCACCGGGACCATCACGCTGGACGCCGACCGCAATGCGACGAAGCCCGCAGTCATTCTAGCAGTCAAGGGCGGCAAGGTGGTTTATACGGAAACGATCACTCCCTGAGTGACGATAACACTTCTGGTAAACACCTAACACCGACCCCATTTCATTGGAGCAATTTTTCCAACAACTTCTCAACGGCCTGTTTCAGGGAGCCATCTACGCGCTGATCGCGCTGGGTTACACGATGGTTTACGGGGTGCTGCGGTTTATCAATTTCGCGCACGGGGATGTCTTCATGCTCGGAGCCTTCAGTGCTTACGGGATTCATAAATGGTTCGGGCCGACGTTGGCATGGATGCCATGGCCGGTGGCATTGTTCGTGATATTACTGATCGCGATGGTGGTCTGCGCGGTCTTCGGGATTCTCATCGAATTGCTGGCCTATCGCCCACTCCGCGCCCGCCCGCGGCTCAATGTATTAATCACCGCCATCGGCGTTTCGCTGTTTATTGAATACACTGGGCAGCTTGTTTTCGGCGCGACTCAAAGGCCGTTCCCCACGTTGATTCCGCGCACGGCGATCGCCCACACTGGTGGACTCACCATCTCTGTCGCCCAAGTCGTGGTGTTGGGGATCACGGTGGCACTGCTCGTCGGGCTTCGTTTCATTGTCATGAAAACCCGGATGGGTTTGGCGATGCGTGCACTCTCGCTCAACCCCACCGCCGCGACCCTGATGGGAGTGAATAACAGCGTGGTGATTTCCTTCACCTTCGGCCTCGGCTCCGCACTGGCGGCGGCGGGCGGGATCCTTTACGCCTCGCTCTATCCCAGCATTGAGCCATTCATGGGCGTCCAGCCGGGCCTCAAAGCCTTCGTGGCCGCCGTGCTTGGCGGCATCGGAAATATCCCCGGCGCGGCGCTCGGTGGGCTTATTCTTGGGATCACTGAAACTTTGGTGAAAGGCTATAGCCAGAACTTCGGCATCCCATCGGGCTACTCGGAAGGCGTGGCCTTTGTGATTCTAATCCTAATTCTCGTATTCAAACCCTCGGGCCTGCTTGGCAAGGCCGAGCGGGAAAAAGTCTAATTGTATGAAGCGTTACTCCGCTCAGATCGCCCTGATCGTCACCGTGATGATTGGCTTGGGGATTTCTATGCTATCAGCTTCGCTCGATGCCTACTATCTGGACATCGCGCTCAATGTGGGGATCAACATCATCCTTGCAGTGAGTCTAAATTTGGTGAACGGCCACACCGGTCAATTCTCGTTAGGTCATGCCGCATTCATGTCACTAGGAGCCTACGGCGCGTCTGTTTTCACGCTAGAAGCCAGTGCCAAACTGGTGCCGCTGCTCGGCGGACCCGGTGCCTTCGCGACTGGAGCCGCGTTCCTCATCGCGCTGTTAGTCGGCGGGATTTGTGCCGCCATTTGTGGATGGTTAGTCGGTATGCCCTCCCTCCGCTTGCGGGGTGACTACTTGGCCATCGTCACTCTCGGATTTAACGAAATCGTTAGGGTGATTCTACAAAACACCAACGGCGATGGCCCCCTCGGTGGCCCGCTCGGGTTGCGGGGAATCCCTCCGCACACCACATTTTTCTGGGTTTTCCTATTCGCTGCTGTGTGTGTCTATGCAGTCACCTCCATGGTAAATTCCACTTATGGTCGCGGCTTCCTTGCCGTGCGCGATGATGAGTTAGCCGCCGGTTCCATGGGGATTAACACCGTGCGCTACAAGGTCACTGCCTTCGTCACCGGCGCATTCTTCGCGGGTCTAGCAGGCGGACTCTATGCCCATCTTCGCACCACAATTTCGCCAGAGGGTTTTAATTTTCTCAAATCCTTCGACATCGTAGTCATCGTCATCCTCGGCGGCATGGGAAGCACCGCCGGAGTGGTCGTCGCAGCGATCGTTTTAACGGTGCTTAACGAGTTCCTTCGCGACGCCGAGCAATACCGAATGATCGTCTTTTCGCTGCTCTTGATTGTGATGATGATCGTCCGCCCGCAGGGATTGATCCCTTCGTTTTCCTTCATGAACTCGAAGAAAAAATCCGCATGAGCACGGGACTCGAACTGAACGAAGTGACGATCTGCTTCGGCGGACTGAAAGCCGTGAGCGAACTGAGTTTCGCCGTGGCTCCCGGGGAGTTAGTCGGGTTGATCGGTCCTAACGGCGCGGGCAAGACCACAGTGTTTAACCTGATCACAGGCGTTTACACGCCGACGTCAGGCCACATTCGTTTCAACGGTGCCGCAGTATCACGCAAGAAACCCCACGAGATCACGCGCATGGGAATCGCCCGCACGTTTCAAAACATCCGGCTCTTCCACTCGCTCTCGGTGCTCGACAACGTCCGGGCTGCGATGCTGACCCACTTGCAGCGCGGTATTATCCATTCACTCACCCGCGGGCCGGTCTATCACCGCGAAGAAGCCGCCGTGGAAAAGCAAGCGCTCGAGCTATTAGATATCTTCGGCCTCGCAGATGCCCGCGACAAGAACGCGAAAAGCATGAACTACGGCGACCAGCGCCGCCTAGAAATCGTCCGTGCTCTCGCCACCCAACCCAACCTTCTCCTGCTAGATGAACCCGCCGCCGGCATGAACCCATCCGAAAAGGAAGACCTCATGCAACTTATCAACTTCATCAAAGAAAACTATAACCTCTCCGTTCTGCTAGTGGAACACGACATGAAAGTCGTCATGGGCATTTGTGAACGCATCGCCGTGCTTGAGTATGGCATCAAAATCGCCGAAGGCACACCAAAGGAAATTCAATGTCACCCAAAAGTGGTCGAGGCCTATCTCGGGGTGGCTGCGGATTAGTTGATAGTTGAGAGTTGATGGTTGAGAGTGAAGAACAAGAAGTTGATGGAAAGATAAGAAAGTATGTTTGGATTTGAACGACTCGAAGTTTGGGAAAAGGCGATTGATTTTGCGGATACCGTTTACGCGGTGACCCGCCAATTTTCATCGGACGGGCGCTTTGGCCTGACCAACCAAATGCGGCGAGCAGCCGTTTCGATTTCCTCAAACCTAGCAGAAGGCAGTTCTAGGAACTTACACAAAGATTTCGCTCGTTTCATCGAGATCGCAACCGGCTCGCTTTTTGAGGTGGTTTCTCAATCGTATATTAGCAGAAACCAAGGGTTTCTAACCCCCGAAGAGTTTGAAATTCTCTACCTCGCCGCCGAGGAACAAGGACGAATGCTCAGCGGCTTACGTCGTTCCATGTTGGATGAACCGTGATCGGGGTATGGACCTCTTCTCTTTCAATCAACCATCAACTCTCACCCATCAACTCTCTTGCTCACGGTCGAAAACCTCCACGTCTCCTACGGCGCGATCAAAGCCCTTCACGGTGTTAGCCTCAAAGTGCCGAAAGGTAGCATTGTTACCCTGATCGGGGCCAACGGCGCGGGGAAATCCACCACCCTGAGGGCGCTGTCTGGCTTGGTGAAAACCACGGCGGGAACCATTCTATATGATGGCCAAGAAATTTCAAAAATCCCGGCACACAAGATCGTGAGTCGCGGGTTATGCCAGGTGCCGGAAGGTCGGATGATTTTCTCAAATCTCACGGTGATGGAAAACCTCAAGATGGGTGCCTATCTCCAACGCGATAAGCGGTGGATCGCGGCGCAGACTGACTATGTGTATGGCCTGTTTCCGCGCTTGAAGGAACGTGAAAACCAGACCGCCGGCACCCTCTCTGGCGGCGAGCAGCAGATGTTAGCCATTGGTCGTGCGCTGCTGGGTAAGCCGGAGTTTCTGATGCTTGATGAGCCATCGCTCGGCATCGCGCCGTTGTTGGTGAAGTCGATCTTCGAGCGGATCGTAGAGATCAACCGCGAGCAAGGGCTGACTATCTTATTGGTTGAGCAGAATGCCAATCTGGCACTCGATGTTTCGAGTTATGCCTATGTCTTAGAAACCGGGAAAATTCTGTTGGAAGGTCCATCCGCGCAACTCAAGGCGGACCCGCAGGTGCAGGCTGCATATCTCGGCGCGTGAGTATGGAGGGTGGACACTCATGTCCGCCTGCCAATGGGTGGTGATAGACTCGTGCCTTAGGCGCTTTCCCTTTCGCATTTCATTGGCTCTACGATCAGAGTGTCGTGGCTCCCTATCGATGTTTCCAGCCAGGTAACAGAAAGATAGAGATGCCCATGCTCAGAAGGATGCCGATCACCGCGACAGTGCCGAGGCTCACAAGCGCGTCGCTGGAGGAAAATACCAACGAGCCGAAGCCGATGACGTTAGATGCCCCGCAGAATAGCAATGCCTTGCCGGTGCCTTGCCAGAGGTCTTTGAAATCGCCACCCGTGCGCCGCAGACTGAGGGTGACGTGGATGGCGTAGTCGATGCCGGTGCCCAGCAGCAGCGGGGTGGCCATCAGGTTGACAAAGTTCCATTTCAACCCGGTTAGGCTCATGATGGCGAGCAGCAGCAAGGTGCTGATGACCATCGCAAACAACGCCAGCGCGACATCGGACAACCGCCGGAAGATGGCGATCATCATGCCGACGAGTAAGATGAACATCGGGACTAACATCCGCGTCATGTCTTCCCGGACGAGTTTGGTGATGGCTGGCTTGAAGAGATTCCACCCGCTCAACCAAATCCCGCCGCCGGTCATGGCGCGGAATTTTTCGAAATCGGCTCCCGAGGGATCAATCCCGGCGGCGGGTTCCACTGAGCCTAGCACATAGCCGCCGCCGCCCGGCTTGCGGGACAGGAACATCCGCATGACTTCGAGTGCGCTTGCGGATTTGGGAAACACGGTGGCCTTGCCCTCAGTCTGTCGCACGATGGCCTCTAACACGCCACGCCCGAGTGCTACGCCTTCTTCGGAAAATCCGGCGGCATCGGCTTCAGTGATCAAGCGTTCGCGATCGGCGGCGAGCGCGGCGAGCAGCGGGCGGTTTGCAAACTGCTTGTTAGGATCCGGCCACCAACCATCGGGCAGGCTTGCTTGCTTCACGATTTCAGACTTGCGGGCGGTGGCGATGCGTTGGCTGGCCTCAGCCAGTTGTCGTAACATTTCCGTATCGGACTTCGCCTCGACCACCACGCCGAGAGAGTGGCCGCTGAACGCTGGGAACGCCTGCTGGACGTGATCGAGCGTTTCCATGGCTTCGCTGTGGCGCGGGCGCATGATGCTGGAGCTGAACTCGGCTCCCGGTAACCCGTGAACGAGCAAAATGACGACGGCTCCCACTGAAAGAGTGCCAGTGAACGTCCACGACATTCTACTGCGTGGCAGGAATTTCCCGTCGCCCCGCGCGGGCTGGCGGTTGACCCCGAATTTCGCGACGAAGGGAAGATAGATCACCAGCATCAGCACGGCGGCGGCACTCAGCCCGAAGGCGACGATGCTGCCTAACTGCGCCATCCCCGGCAGCCCGCCGAGGTTCAGCGCGAGGAAAACGACGGTGGTCGTTAGAGCGCCGAACAGCACCGGCTTGCCGCTGGCGGCTAGCAGTTGCTTGCGATCATGGCCGGCAAGTTTCGCCTCTTGGCAAATCACCAACCCATAATCCACGGCCAGGCCGATGAGGATTTCTATCGAGCTGAGCGCCATGATACTGAGTTCGCCGTAGAGCCAGCCGGCGAGGCCTAACGCCACCGCGAACACCAGGATCAGAATCCCTGTTAGCCCGAGCAGCAGGCTGAAGCGCCGCTGCATCCACCAGAATAAAAGGCCGATCAGTCCGAGCGTGATGCTGATGGAGCCGCTCAAATCCGTTTCCATCGCCACGCCGATTTCGGAGGAAAAGGCGGGTTCGCCCGTGAGGCGCACTTGCATCCCAGGGCCGTCACTTTTCTGCCAAGCGACCACCGCTGTGCGGAGTTTCTTCAACCACGCATCTGCCTCGCGATAGCCGTGGAGCGGGGCAGGGGAGTCCACGAATAACAGATGCGTGCGGCCGTCTTCGCTTTCGAACGCCTCGCCACCTTGGCCGGAGGAATTCATCAACGTCGCCACCGCTGGGTGATTGAGAAAACCGAAGGGGTCGTGCGCGAGCATGACCATGTCGAGGCCTTCCATCGAGGTGGCGACCTTGGCCAATGAGTCTTTGATCGTCGCCGCCGAGTTGGCCGGTGCGAGTCTGTTAGTTTGGGCCGCGGTGACGGCCGGATCGCCATTGAGCCAGAGGTAGGCGAGCAACTCGACGATGCCCTGCGGCTCCTCGTTCCAGCGCGGTTTCCAGCGCGCGTGTTTCACCAATCCACCCGCTTCGAGTTGTTTCCCTAACGATTCCGCCGCACCGGATAGAGTGCCCGCGTCCTGCTCGCTGCCTTGGAGAACGAGGATCAATTCGTCGTTGCGAGAAAACGCCTCGTGAAACGCCTTGAGGCCTTTTACTTCGGGCAACTCGGCGGGCAGCATTGCGAGGATGTCGGTGTCGAAACGCAGCCGCGTCAGGCCGAACGACGCGAACAGAATGGCAGCAACGAGGATGAGTGGAACTGCCAGACGGCGCAACATGCGCGGACTCAAGCGGGAATCGAACGGGCCTGCAAGGAGTCCCGCCTGCGGAGTGCGCGAAGCTTTGCTCGCGCCCAGGTAGATTCTGCTCTGCTGGATGGGGTGCGGAGCTTCTTCTAGCGGATGGGAAGAGGAAGAGCTCCGCGCCGCGTGGAGCAGAGCTTCCACCTGCCACTGGCGGCAGCAGAGCGTGCCGCACTCCGGGCGACTGCGCTGCCTAACTCTTCGTTGTTTTCCGCGAGACGATCAACGAGGTGACCACGCCGGTCGCTAGAATGCCAAGGATCACCGCGAGGATGATTAGATTAAAGGAGTCGCCTAACCAAACTTTAAGCCACTTTGCGGCCAGCATTTTCACGCCCACGACGAGCAGGATCAGCGAGAGCGCTGGCTTGAGGTAGCGGAAATTCACGATCATCCCGGCCAGCGCGAAATACAGCGAACGCAGGCCGAGGATGGCGAAGACGTTGCTAGTGAAAACAAGGAACGGGTCCGCCGTGATGGCGAAAATCGCGGGGATGGAATCGACGGCGAAAATCAGGTCCGTCACTTCCACCAGCACCAGCGCGACGGCTAACGGGGTGATCAACCATTTGCCGTTAGGCGCTGCAGCGACGACGGGATCTGCGATGATTTCTTCACCGGGTTCAGCCGCTTCACAGGCATTGTTGCTGCCCGCCTTCACGAAGAAATGCTGGCCGTGATAGTTGCGGGTGATTGGGAATCGCTTGCGGATCCAGCGGATGAGCGGGTTGTTTTCCGGGTGCTCTTCCTTCTCCTTCATGACCAGCATTTTGATGGCCGTTAGGATGAGGAAGCCGCCGAAAATGTAGAGCACCCAGTGGAAATGCTGCACCAGCGCTGCGCCTACACCGATCATCGCACCGCGCATCACCAGTGCGCCGAGGATGCCCCAGAACAAGACCCGGTGTTGGTATCTAGCAGGCACCGCGAGCGAGCCGAAGACCATCGCGATGACGAAGACGTTGTCCACACTCAGCGATTTTTCCACCACATAGCCGGTGAGATATTTGGTAGCGGCAAGCCTGCCCGAGTTGACTAAGCCGTCCACCGCATCGACCGCCGTGCCGAGACCCCACCACTTGCCTTCATAGGCGAAATAGACCAGGACGGAAAACGATAGTCCGAGCGAAATCCACACCGCCGACCAGCCGATGGATTCCTTGAATCCCACCACATGCGACTTGCGGTGAAACACACCGAGGTCCAGCGCTAACATCACTAACACGAACCCAACAAAAATTACCCACGGCCAAATCATCCCTGACGATGCGAACTGAGCCGCAGAGCTGGCCACTGGAAACGCCCGTGGATTTTCCACTTGGGCGACTCCAGCGCGAGTATAGATCTTTTTGTTAGAGCGATGCACAAGCCGTGAAGTCGAAGCTGACCGCGAGGGGAACCGCAAAGCCATCGAAGCACTGCGCACCCAGTTCGTGAAATGAACTCGCGATTCATTGACGCGTGCCTGGCTGAAATCAACGAGGCGGTCCGATGGTATGCCGAACAGAGTCCGAAGCTGCCGGAATGCATTCTCGCCGAACTCCGGAATGCGGTGGAAAAGCTCATTCCCTTCGTCGGATTCATCATCCATCAAGGTGGGAAAACATCGGATTGAAGAGAAGAGGGAAACTACTGCCAATTTGGCGAATCTAGCAAATGGCTCGGAGGGAAAGATCCTTGCGATGCCTCTCAGTTCATCAAGATTCGCCAGTTTCGCGGTGCCTTTAAAATCTTTCGGTGGGGGGTGGAAGTGGATGAGATGGTGGTTTCATCGGCCCCCGCACCATACCGGTTGCCCGCGGCCGAATCCGCTGTCACTCTCGCGCCGCGCATGGCTCGTCAATACACCCTTCATCGCCCGCAAGCCGTTGCGGCTTCCGGCATCGACTACGTCGCGGCGCTCAACGCGGAGCAATACGAGGCGGTGTCCTCGCCGCCGGGGAAAGCGTTGGTGATCGCGGGTGCCGGTTCGGGGAAAACGCGGACGCTGACTTACCGGGTGGCGTGGCTGCTAGATCACGGAATCGAATCGAAACAAGTTCTGTTACTCACCTTCACTAACAAAGCCGCGCGAGAAATGATCGAGCGCGTCCGCGAACTGGTGCCGCACGACACGTCGGACCTGTGGGCCGGGACGTTCCACTCGATCGGCAGCCGGATCCTGCGCCGCCACGCGGAGGATCTCGGTTTCAACCGCTCGTTCTCGATCCTCGACCGCGACGACCAGAAATCCCTGCTCAACTCGGTCGTTGCGAACTGCGACATCGACACCAAGCAACGCCGTTTCCCCAGAGCCGACGTGCTCGCCTCGATCTTCAGCCTCGTAGAAAACACCAATGTGACCCTGGAAGAGATGATCGTCGCCCGTTACGATCATTTCTACGAATGGCTCGAACAAATCGAACTCGTCCGCACCGGCTACATCGTGAAAAAGCTGGCGACCAACTCGATGGATTTCGATGACTTGTTAGTTATGACCGTCCGCTTGTTCGAGGACAGACCGGACGTGCTGGAACTCTATCAGCAGAAATTCAAGCACGTGCTGGTGGACGAGTATCAGGACACCAACTCGGTGCAGGGGCGGATGATTGATTTGTTAGTCGGCCCGTCCAACAGCCTGATGGCGGTGGGCGATGATGCGCAGTCGATCTACTCGTGGCGCGGCGCGGACATGGACCATATTCTGAGTTTCCCCACGCGCTATGAGGGTTCCAAGGTTTTCACCATCGAGACCAACTACCGCAGCGTGCCGGAAATTCTCGATCTCTCGAACGCCGCGATCCGCGCGAACTCCGGGCGCTTTGAAAAAGACCTGCGCTCGTCGCGGGAAGGCAGCGGCGTGAAGCCCGCGCTGGTCGCGCTGGAAGACCCGCGCAGCCAAGCGGCGTTCATCGGCCAGCGGATGTTAGAATTGCGTGATGAGGGGATTCCGCTGGAGCAAATGGCGGTGCTCTATCGGGCGCATTTCCAGAGTTTGGAAATCCAAATGGAACTCACGGTCCGCGGCATTCCGTTCGCGATCACCAGCGGGCTGCGGTTTTTCGAGCAGGCCCACATCAAGGACATCGCCGCGTTCATGCGCTTCGTGGTGAACCGCCGCGACGAGGTGAGTTTCATGCGGATGGTCAACCTGCTGCCCGGTTGCGGCCCGGTCGCCGCACAGAAATTGTGGAGCGAGTGGTTAAAAAGTGGTTGGGCTAACAAGGATGAACTACCGCCGAAGTGGTCGGACTTATTTCTCAAATTCAAGATCCCGAAGAAGGCGGCGAAGCACTGGGAACAGCTCTGTTATACCTTGGACGAACTCACACCTAACGGCGAGTTTGCCCGTCCGTCCGAGATGATCTTCAGCATCCTTGAGGGCGTCTATGACGAGTATCTCAAGGCGAGTTTTGAAAACTTCGAGAACCGCCGCGGCGACATCGAACAACTCTCGCAATACGGCGGCTCGTTCGACGACATTCTCGATTTCCTCGCCCAACTCTCGCTAATGAGTTCCGTCGATGGCGAACCGACCGGCGACAAAAGCGACATCGACGACGAAAAAGTCACGCTCTCCTCGATCCATCAGGCGAAAGGTCTGGAGTGGAAAGTCGTGTTTCTGATCTGGCTGGTGGACGGCCAATTCCCTAACGGTCGCATCCTCGAAGCCGACGATCAGCCGATGTTAGAAGAAGAGCGGCGGCTCTTCTACGTCGCCCTCACCCGCGCGAAGGACGACCTTTATCTAACTTTCCCGATGATGAACCCAAAGTCCTAC
>JAYVEJ010000460.1:0-4375 GCA_043748885.1 Luteolibacter sp.
GCAACCTCATCGGTGGCGAGGCCGACCGCGGCGAGCTGCCCAATGATTTCGAAGCACTCTCCAACTTGATCCGCGACGTCTGCTTCGGCAACGCGAAGCGCCATTTCGGCTTCGACGTGTGAGAAAGTAGTCCAGGACTTCAGTCCGTTTTTCCTCTTCGCCAACCGGACTAAAGTCCTCGACTACATTCCCATACCATGATCCGCCAAACCCTGCTCCCGCTCTTCCTCCTCACCGCGTCACTTCAAGCGGTCCCCGTCTTCATCGGCACTAACACCGGCGGGAAATCTACCAGCAAGGGCATCTATCAGGCGGACTTCGATCCAGCGACGGGCAAGCTCACCGTGCCGGAGCTCGCCGCAGAATATCAGAATCCTGGCTTCCTGGCGCTGCATCCTACCCAGCCCATCCTCTACGCCTGCGGCCAGCCTAACAAGCCATTCGCGGATGGCTCGAACTCAGTCGCAGCCTTCGCGATCGGCGCGGACCATGCGCTGAAATTCCTCGGCGAGGCCACCGCCGGCGGCAAGGGAGCTTGCCACGTCGCGGTGGATGCCAGCGGCCACACCGTCGCCCTCGCGAACTACGGCGATGGCAGTCTCTCGACAGTTAGACTCGATGAAAATGGGATTCTCGGCATGTCGGCGTCGGTCATCAAGCACAGTGGCTCCGGCCCTAACAAACCCCGCCAAGATGCTCGACACGCCCACGGAGTTTATTTCGATAAGGCGAGCCAGCATCTGTTCGTGCCAGATCTCGGGCTGGACCAAGTATTCGTCTATCCGTTCGACGCAGCCACCTCGAAGCTTGGCGACGCGCTGCCATCTCTCACCACCGCCCCCGGCTCCGGCCCTCGCCACATGGCTTTTTCCGCCGATGAGAAGCACGCTTATGTGATCAACGAGCTGGCTAACACCGTGCTCGCCACCACTTACGCCGCCGGGAAATTCACCGCGCTTGCAACCGTCCCGACCTTGCCTGCAGATTTCACGGAAAGGAACACCACTGCGGAAATCGAAGTCCATCCGAATGGCAAGTTCGTCTATGGCTCGAACCGCGGCCACAACTCCATCGTCGTCTATCAACGCGATCCACTCACAGGCACACTGACCTTCCTGCAACACGCTCCCTGCGGCGGCAAGACACCGCGCCATTTCAAGATCGACCCGACCGGCAAGTGGCTGCTCTGCGCCCATCAGGATTCTAACACCATCAGCGTCCTCCCGCTTGACCCCGCGACTGGGCTGCTGGGTGAACCCGCCACTAGCGTTTCCTCGCCCGCTTCGATCTGCCTGTTATTCGGTCGCTGATCGAAAAAAAGACCGCCCCGCCGTGAGGCGAGACGGTCTTGGCAATCCACGTCAGAATGACTAATAGGTGGTGGTGGTCTTCTTGGTGGTGACGCTGTCGTAGGGCATTGCCGCGGACTGAGTGGTCGTGGTGGTGGTGCCTGTCACGGTCGGACTGGCCGACACACCCGGATCCACATAGGTGGTGCAGTTTGTCAGAAAAATAGCGGCGGCGAGGACAGCGAGGCGTTGGAGCGTGGTTTTCATGGTTCAGTTGTGGGCAAGTGCCGATCCTTTTAGCAGCCTGCATACCGCCTGCCGCCCGCGCTCTCGAGAATCCCCGCAATCCTTGTGGTTCAAGGCTTGGAGGCATTTTGAGCGGCGCGGAACTTGCCGCAATCGGTCCGCACCATCGTGCGCAATGCCCTGCCGTATCTGGGTTAG
The DNA here is from genome assembly GCA_043748885.1 of Luteolibacter sp. Taxonomy (GTDB): domain Bacteria; phylum Verrucomicrobiota; class Verrucomicrobiia; order Verrucomicrobiales; family Akkermansiaceae; genus Luteolibacter. The sequence goes on from JAYVEJ010000460.1 coordinate 1,734, forward strand.
GAGTAGTTTGCACGGCGGAGCTGGTGGGGAAGGGGATTTGCACTGGAATTCCCGGGCTGCCCCTGCATCGTCCGCGCATGGGGATGACTCGTTTTCAAAAACTGGCCACTGCGGCCTTGGTATCCGTGCTGGTTCTGATGTTCGTGGGCGCGATTGTGAGGGTGACCGGCGCGGGGATGGGTTGTCCCGACTGGCCGACCTGTTGGGGCTGCCTGATCCCGCCGACCCACGTCGAGCAAGTGGATTTTTCGAAACTACCGATCCAAAAATTTAAGGATAAAGCCCAGCGGATGGGCCGCGACCCAGCGACGATCACGGTGGAGAGCCTGCGTCAGGAATTCAACCCGCGCCACGTCTGGACCGAGTTTCTCAACCGGCTGTCGAGCCTGCCGGTGGGGTTCTTTTCACTTGCCACCTTCATCGCCGCATTCTGGCAGCGGGAGAAACGCCCGTTGGTTTTCTGGCTGGCCTTCACCGCGCTACTGACGGTGCTGGCAAACGCGTGGATGGGCGCCCGCGTCGTTTACAGCGGCCTCTCGCCCGGCGTTCTAACCACTCACCTCGCATTGGCGATGAGCTTGATCGGGATGCTGGTTTACTGCGCCTGGCGTGGCACCGCCGAGCCATGGCGGATCGCGATGGCGGACGCTCCGTTGGCCAAACTACGGGCGATCGTGACAGTGCTGTTAGTCGTCATCATCGCGGAAGGAATCCTCGGCTCGCAAGTCCGGGAAATGACTGACGAGCTGGCGAAAGCCCATGCCAACGCCCCCCGCGCCACTTGGGCCCGCGAGTTGGAAGGCTCGTGGAAATACCTCGTTCACCGCAGTTTCTCCTGGGTGGTGTTAGGCATCACTCTTTGGGCGTGGCTGCTGACCCAGCGCCACCGCAGCGGCCGCAGCGGCTGGGTGGAAAAAGTGGTGTTAGGAATCGTCCTCTCACAGATGGTGCTCGGCGTGGTGATGGCGCAGATCCACATCTACTCGTGGGTGCAAGTGCTGCACGTCGGCCTCGCCGCGATCTTGCTCACTTTCGTCTGGCTCTGGTGCTTCGGGCTTTCCCGCGCACGCTAGAGATCTTAGCGATCTTGCTGCCGACATCGCTTCAAACCGGCCCCATGGATCGCCACAAAAAAGGCCGGGAGTTAGACTCCCGGCCTTTCGTGTTATGGGTGGATCAAATGATGATGTTATACAATCACTGCGAGGCTTTCACTCGCACGAATAGCTGACCATTTACCGCTGGGTTCGCGACCGTGAAGGTCACGGTCTGGACACTGCCTGCAGTGACGACTGACTCCGCCACCGCACCGGCGTCTGGAGTCCAGGTCACGAGGTTGGTGGAGGTGAGCACGGTGTAGGTAAGCCCGGTGGTGGCCGGAGTGGCACGCCGGGTGTAGCTGAACATTCCGGTGGCCTTGCTGAGCGGCGCAGTGATCGGGCTAACCGATGAAGCGCTAGTCGCGTTGAGACCGAAGGCGTATTCCTGGAAGTTGCTCATGCCATCACCATCCGAATCGGCAGTAGGAACCGAAACGTCGGTGGGCAGGTAGCTAGCAGCCCAAGTGCCGTAGTCGTCGGCAGAACCCGTTAGGACGCTCACCACGCCGTTTGCGACGACCACGTTGTTGACGATGGTGGCCGAGAAGTGGACGTCATCAATGTTAGTCGCCCCGGAGCCGGTGGCTCCCCAAGTTCCGGCGGCTTGCTGAGTCGCGCCGAAGAACAGGGTGTTCACAGTTTCCGTGCCAGTTGCTGCGACTTTGCCGCCGCCGATGACCAGCTTGGTGGTGTCCTTGATGGCACTGCCGTTCACGAACAAGGTGCCGCCATTGACCGTGGTGTCACCGCTGTAGGTGTTGAGGCCGCTAAGATACAAGGGGCCTCCACTCGTCTTGATGATGCCGCCGGTTCCACTGATCACACCGTTAAAACTCAGTTGATTAGGAGCATCGGCGGTGAGGGTGGCGTTCAGGGTGATGGGACCAGTCCAAGCACTAGACCAGCCGTTGTAATTCGCAAGCGTGCCGCCATTTACGGTCAGTGCGTTCGATGCGGTGACTCTATCAAACGTGATCATGGCTCCACTATTGAGTGTTACCGGGCCTGATCCCATCGGATCGGTAGAGACAAAGGTTGTCACCCCATCATAGTATCCCAACTGAAGCGTGCCGCTGTTGACGATTGTTCCGCCGCTGTAGGTGTTCTGCACCGTATGGCCCCTGAGCTGCAGGCCACCCGAGCTGTTTTTGATCAACTGGCCAGTGCCCGATACCAAACCACCTAGAATCACCTGTCCATTGCCGGAACCGGCCACAGTCGTCGTCGCAGCAAGGCTGACAGGCGGGCTGATGGTGACGCCGCTGGCCGAGTTTTGGTTGATCGTTGGCGAGGTGGCACCGTTGGCGGTGAGTGCGAGGCTGTTGGTTCCAGCGAGGGTCACCGCGCTAGCGAAGTTGAGCTGGTTGAGGACGAATCCATTGCTCAGATCCTGGGTGGCAGTATAAGTGCCAGCCTGGGTAAAGTTCAGGGTGTAGTAGGCTTGGCCGGAGGTCGCGGGCTTGGTGACGGTGGCGAGGTCATTGGTCCACTTCGCGCTTTCACTCCAGTTGCCGGTGACGGCGGTGTTCCAAGTGAAGATAC
>JAYVEJ010000461.1:0-4372 GCA_043748885.1 Luteolibacter sp.
CTTTGGATTCCTTGCCGTAGTAGTGGAACCAGACCCAGAGGTTGAAGGTGACCATGAGGATCAGCCAGGTGGCGGTGTGGAAATACCGGCCCGTGCCTAAGGTCTGCCCGGCGATGGTGCCGACCTCCCAAGCGGAGAGGAGCTGGATGGTGAGCAAGGCGACGATCCAAAATCCAAAGCAATGCATGAGGTGGCCGCCGTGAAGTACTGCGGCGGAGTGGCGGAAGGTGGCCGACCGGAGACTGTTAGCCCCTTTGTGGAATGGCGGCATTACCGTCACGAACACCGGTTGCTGGAAGGACGCGGAGTCCATCCGGTAGGTGGCATGACGCGAGTCCTGCCGGAGCCGGGGAACGATGTAGCTTCCTTCAACTGGACGCACCCGGCCGGTGACCCTGCGGCAGTTGTCAGTGATGTTCTGCGGCGAGAAGGAGACGATTGGCGGCAAGTCGTGCTCGGAATCTGGAGCGGATTTCCACGGATAATCCGCCAAGTTGACTAACCGGAATTGGATGATGTCCGCGAGCGGTGCGGTCTGCGGCACGGGTGGCCGAAACACTTCGATGTAACCCGGCGGAACGGATGTCCACGCGAGATCGTCGCGATCAGTGGATGTGGGCATTGCGTTCATGGAAGATGGCCGGGACGGGTTCGTGGAAGCGGGATATGGGTTGGAGCGGCTAGCGTCGATTTAAAAATGGAACCGTGACTGGAAATCGCCAAGTAGGGAAATGTCGCACAACCCATGCCAGTTTCCTTAGCGAAATGTGAACGCATGATAGGCAACGCGTTGCCCATCCCACCTCCAATAAAGGCAGGTGGAATTTCCTGCAAAATTTTCATAAGTGTCGCAGTCATTGCAGGTGTTTGATCAACCGACTAAGCACCGCGCCTCCTGTGCGATCACGCTGCGGACGGTCGTGATTAAGGTCTGGCGGTCAAACGGCTTGCGCAGGATGGCCGAGGCTCCCAAGGATTTTGCAAGCGGCAGGAAATCACGCGTGCTACCCGCCTCGATGCCCGAAATGGCGATGATCTTGATGCCGGGATCTTGGGCGAGTAGGGCCATGATTGTTTCGATGCCTGCCATGCCGGGCATGATCATATCCGTGATCACGAGGTCGAAGCGCATCAACCGGGCGAGGTCCACCGCTTCGGCGCCATCGCTCGCTGGGACGACTTGGAAACCAGCATTGCCGAGCGCAATTTCGAGAACATCGCGCATGAGCTTGTCGTCCTCGACCACGAGGATCCGTTTGGCGCTGCCTGGGGGGATGGGCGAATTCATAAGGCCACCTTGTTAGCCGTTTCCTAGAGTCGTTGCAATGGCCTCGCGCCACGCGTTCGCGTGGGTTGCCCGGTTAGACGATTTTGACGGACCAAGGGGTAGCGTCAGCGCCGAGTTGAAACTCGATGGCTGCGGTGAGTGGGCCTAAGTCGGCGAGGTGCAAACGGGCGAATACATGGTGGCTCGAAATTTCCTCCCAGTCGGTGAGTCCGGCGGTTCTCCAGCGGATGCGGGTGGGTGCCTCTAGCAGCACTAGCAGGCGGGTGCCACGGCTGACCTCGCGGGTGCGGTGGGCGAGCGACCAGAATGCGGTGGTGGGTGCTGCGGGCGGGTTCGCGACATAGCGTTGCCAAGCCTCGGGAATGCGCTCCAGCGGGTAGCCGGCATGACGGCTGTGGACGAGGCTAACATATTCGGCGTGCGCCCAACACAGCGGCATTGAGGAGCCGGCAGGCTGGCCGTGCTTCATCGGTCCGGCATCGGCCAGCGGCCAAATTTGCTCGGGGAACATCCCACCGGCGTTGGCGAAATTTTCCATGGCGAGCAGGTAAGGCAGGGCGTCGCGGCCAGCGGCGAGTTCGTAGTGGCCGCGCTCACCCGTGAGCAGTGGCCAGCAGCCGCCGTAGCCAGTGCCGTCGAAGGCGCTGCCGTCTGGATGCGAGCCGTAGCCATCGAATGGATAGCGCCGCCAGCACGGGCCGGCTTCGAAATCCACCTTGAGTTCACGGTCGATGAGCTTGAGCGAATTCGTGACTAACAGGTCGTCGGGCGCGAGGAATCCATAGCGGACGAGGTTGAGAAATCCGCCGTCGAGGATGTCTGAAGCGCGGTGGGTGCCGCCGCCATTCGCGATTTCGAGGGTGAGGTCTGCGGGATCGCCAGCGGGGCCGGAGTGGTCGGCGGCGGCGGGCACGATCCTGACAAAATGGCGCGGGATCGCAGGGTCGAGTGTGCCTTTTCCGGTGCAGGTCCAAGCTGCTAGATTCGCATGAAGCCAGTCGGCATACGCGAGCAGCAAGTCGTGAATCGAGGTTTCCCCCCGCTCGGCGGCGAAGGCTGCGGCAGAGCTAACAGCGGCCAGCACGGCGGCGAGTGTGGAGGGCGAGTAGCCGCTGTTTTCCTCCCAACGTTCCTGGCCGGTGGCCGGGCCTAGCAGCATCAAACAGCCGACGGCCCGCAGCACCATCACCCAAGGATCGAAGCCCTGCAACGCACCTGCCTGATAGAGCCGACGGGCAAGCATGACCGGCGCGGCGGTCTCGTCGAGCTGCTGGCCCGTCCAGTAGGCGGTGCCGTCGATCCAACAATTCTGCGGCATCGAGCCGTCGCTGCGCTGGATGCATGTTAGGTAAACCAAGGCCCGCAGCGGCAGCTCGGTCTGGCCGGAAATGAGCAGCGCGGAGGTGCTGTGCAGCAAGTCGCGAGGCCACACCAAGTGGTAGCCGCCGAGGTCTTCGTCGCCCTTGGTCTCGCCCCACGGGATGCTCATTGAGGCGATCAAGCTGCCCTGATAGAGCTTATCCTCGTGCGCTTGCAGGATGCAGCGGCTCAAGCGGTAGAGGCTGCCGCCGTCGCCAGAGTGGCAGACAAACTCGTCATTTTCATCGTCCTGATGGCGCACTCGCGACCACTGGTGGACGAAGCGGGCGAAGCTCTCAGGAAACGGCCGGACGAGCGACTGCGCCATCGGCGTGACCGCGCTGGAGCGGCTGCCGCCGAGACCCACCGCGATGAGAAACCGACCGTCACGGTTAGGCTGGACCTCGCCAGTGAGTGCCACGTTTCCATCCGAGGCATTTTGAAAAAACCACTTCATTTCACGGTGGCGGAGGATGTCCTGATAGCCGTCGCTGGTCCCGACGTAGCCCGCCGAGGCGCGGCTAAATGGTGGCGATGCGGCGCAGGCCAAGTGGCAATCCTCGCGCCACGCATGGAGGACCGGGCTGCCGCTCAGATCCATGATGTGCGCGGAATTTCCGCCGCCTTTGCCCTTGAGATGCGGCGCGAGTAGCAGATAAAGCCGAAGTTTTCCGCGCAGTGCGGGGTCGTGAATCACCAGCTCGTGGTCGATCAAGAGGACCGGCAAATAAGGATCGCTGATCACGGTCTTGCGAATCTCATAGCGGCCGGCCGGATCGCGATTAACGAGCTGATAGGCAAGCGCGCCCTTCTCTGGATAGGTCAGCGAATGCTCCAGATCCCGCCGCTCCTCGTGGAAAAATGTCTCGCCGTCGGTGACGAGCAGTTGCAGGTCGCGGGTGTTAGGTTGGTCGATGCACGGGTAGTAAATCTCGTTGACGATGCCGTGGCTGAGGGTGAACCACAAGCGGGAGGCGGAGTTATAGGCAGTGCCGATGCCGTCCTTAGAACTCGAAGTCCAGCGCGCTTCCATCCCCGGTGCGCCGGGGGCCACGCTGTTGTTTTCTGGAGAGACGGGAGAGAGTGGATTCATGGGCAGCATGGGTAGGCCCAGCGATGCTCATTTGAAAATCCACGGTGTCACGGGAAATTTTCCGAAGCCCGGCTGTGCTCTATCATGGGCGTAGCGACGAGACTCGCGGGTTGGAACAAGGAGGGGGTGATCTCCGAATCGCCCAGCCAATGAGTGGCCGATGGAATGGCGCATTCGCTCGGCATCATCGACTCACCATTGGCACGGCGGATCGGAGTCCGCCGCTCCTTGGGGCCATCACTTTTTCACCCGCTGGTCCTCGGGGATGATATCGACGGGCAGATCACCGTCGGTTAGAGCCTTTTCCTCAGAGCCATAGTGGATCATCAGCGAGATGGCCGAGGCGTTGAATAACCGCAGTGATCCCCATGGGAAACCGGTGCGGCTGTCGTCGAGGGCGATCACTCGCAAACCCGTCGGGTGCTGAGGGTCTGGGAGGATCACGATCAGCGGCGATTTCATCGTCGGCGGCAAGACGATTTCCACGGTGGCGGGCTTACCCTCGGCGTCCTTGCGATCCAGCGAAGAACCAACAGTTAAGAACAATGTCTTTAGGTTTGGGCGGGTGAGCTTTGAGTTCGGCTTCTCGGGCGAGGCTGGCTTGTTCGCGGCTTTGATAGGCAATCAAAAGC
>JAYVEJ010000462.1:0-4370 GCA_043748885.1 Luteolibacter sp.
GTGTAGGATTCCAGCTCAGCACGGAGATTGTCGATTGCCGTCTGGCGCTTGGCCACGTTCTCGATCTTCTGCGGATTGAAACAACTCCAACGGTGGTAAGTCCCAAGCCTCGAAAGACGGCGGTTGGCGATTTTGAGCAGCGTGTCGTTCAGCTCCGCGAAACTCTTGGCCCCGTAATCTCCCAGCCATTTTTTAGCCTTCCGCATACCTAGATTCCTCGCGATGCGAAGAGCGGTCGCCTGTTCTTTCCGTGTCGCGAGACGGCCCGGCGCTCCGTATTTCTCACGCTCCAGAGCCTTGCCATGCAGTACCTTCACCTCTTCACCCGGCAGTCGGTGCATTCCGGTTTTTAGCACTTCCGCAAACCAAGTCCGGGTGCCGTCGTGACCCACTTCACGGACAGGACGCTTCGTTTCCGGTTCCCAGCAGGTGACTTTTAGCAAAGCCCACGCTCCCGCACTCCGCTGACCGAGATCGTTCGCAAGCACGGTGAAGCCGTTTTGTATCACCTGCGGATTTTCCCACCAGCGGTTCTTTTTCGTCGCATCGCGCTCGGTGCCCGGCCAGTGGAGATGCAGATTGTTGTCCTTCGTGCCGTTAAATTGGTTTTTCCAAATGGCCGCCTTCCCGAGTGCTTCGTGAATCCATGCCGGTTCCAGACTCACCGGGAAATTGAGCAAATGCCGGACCTTGCGGACACCATTCTCCACAACCATTCCGGGCATAAGGGCCAAGGCGCTATCAAATACTCCGGCCGATGCTGGTTCGCCCAAGTTCAGCGCGGCAGTCATTGGCTGCACCCATTGGGAGGAATCCCCACCCGTCAACTCGTCGCGCTTGAGTCGAGGCGCACTGAAGCCGAGAACCGCTCGGCACTCCCGCACCATGCCTTGTTCTTGGTAGGCCAGTGAAACCTCTACCGCACTCGTGCCCTTGAACTTCGAGGTAGATCGCCCCGTAAGGTCTGAGAACATATACAGCCGCCGGGATGCTTGTGGTTCCGCCGGGGTGAGCCGGATCGGCTGCCGTGCGCGAGTGAGATCCGCCTCCAACTGGTGAAATCGGCACATCGCGGAAAGCATGTCAGCCGGACGCTGCTCGTCCGCCCGCTTTTGCTGCTCAGTCTCGTCCACCGCCAGCCAGAGCGAGTGATAGTCGGTTTCACAAAGCGCAAGCATCAGCGGGATCGAGCCGATCTCCCGCTGGTTCTTCGGGTCTGCCTGATACTTTGTAACGATCTCACGCAGTGTCTCCGGCGTGCGGTTCCTTTCCTGATTCCACTTTTCCGCGACATCTCGGAGACCTCGCAACGCCGCACGGCTGATCTTGAATGGATCGGATGGATCAAGCATCGACCGCTCCGTAAGATCCTTTTCCAAAGCCTTGACGAGATCGAACCGAAGATCACCCCCGAGGATGGGTTGGTTCTCATCTTCCTCACCAGACGAGGGAACGTTACCGCCTTCTCCAAGCATCCATAACAGTTTCGCTTCGAGGCCGAGCCGAGTCACTTCCCGCTCTTCAGTCTTTTGGTTGAACTGATTCAAGGCTTTCAATGCTTCCTTAAAAGCGGCGATGTCGAACTCCTTCCAAGTGGGTTCCGCTGGCCCAAGCGGACTCCAAGCAGGAAGTGCCGTAAACGCGCGGAACACAAACCCGCGCTTCCCGCGGGCCAGCTTCACGGGATCATCACCCAAACTCGCAAAGTCCGTTACTGGAGATTTTTTCTTCGACACCTTACCCGGCTCTTTAACGCCTTGTCGGAGGCATTGGCGCGTGAGCTGACAGGGAAAGACCAAGAATGCGATGCTTGAAAACGTGAGATCCGGTGCAGCTTTTCTGTTTCTTGGAATTTTAAAATCCGCAGGCAAACGATCCAATGAAGCCTGCATGTCGGCGATTTGGGCCAGTGGATCGGGAATTTCAGCGAGCCACTCGGCAAGACGCGGGCCGGGCGTAGTCACCATTTTCGCAAGATGCGCCAATGCTTCTTTCACTCTCGCCACCGCCTCAGCCTCTGCAAAAAACTTTCCCGGCTGCACCTTGACCGTCCACGATAGTTCCATTCCGGCGGCAAGAATCCGCAACTCTTGGTCGCTTGGGTCGCCATGTAAGATCGTCGCCAGCCGGTCCTTCCCCCCTGCCGAAACCATCGACTCACTGGAGAAGTCAAAGCTGCCCTGATAACCCGGCCAGCACAGACGCGGGAAATAGCCACGTCCTGCTTGCTGGATCGCGCTTTCGCCGCCACAAGCATTCAGCACCAAGGCTAAAGCGAGATTGAGCACCGGTGCATCTACCTCGATACCCTCCAGAACCCCCTGAAACGCATCCTCTAAAGCCGCCCCATGGCCGAGGCCCAGCCACGAGCAAACCGATTCTTTTAAGCTGCGCCTATCCTTCGAATCTGCATTCCAAGACTCCCGCAAACGTTTCCGCAGATCGAGAATCACGCGGTTCGTCGTCGCCGCGTCAGATGATGCCAAAGCTCCGAACGCCAGCAGGTAATAATTGACCGCATCTTGAAAAATGCAGTGGTGATGCCACAACGGGCAGTTCTCAGGATCACCGAGCGGAACAGTCCGCAGATATCCCACGGCATCGGGGATTTGGAGCGTAGAAACACGGCCTTGGTAGATGCGATTCATGAAAGTTTTGTCGTGCGGGTTGAATGGTTTAAATTTGGAGAGCCTACGAGATGGGGGGAGTGGGTAAGTTGCCTAACATGGGTTCGATCAGCTCGATCCTGTCGTCAGGGAGCAAGCGAAAAGAAATCCCGATATTTTGCGATTGAGAAGAGACACGCCTCACATCAGGAAACTCTATGATCGGATAAATACTCCCGTGACGGGCTACCTCGAATTCCAGCTCCGAAAGGGCGTCATCGGCAACTGCCTGAGAACCCCAATGCAAGCATCCGATCTTGTCGTATACTGAGGAGCGAATGAGCGAACGACAACACATGCAAAACTCATCTACTGTGAGTTAAATCTTGTCAATATCGATTTTCAATGCCTCACAGTACCGCCACAATCTAACTTAAATGCATCAAAACATCGGAAAATTGAAGTAGTCCAATCGTTGTCGTCACCTTCTTTTCTGTAAAAAATGCTTCGCTCTCTTCCCCAAATTTTGATGCAGCTTGTATAGAATACGGACTTTCCAAAGGCGGAAGAAAGTCGGTCGTTGGCACTTGGCCGCATTCGAAGTAATTCCATTTCTCCGTTTTGTCGAACCCATTGCGGAAGGGCACTGTAATTTCCAGCCTAGATGCATTCGGGGCCGAATGGGGTGAACATCAGGACCGGAGGAGGCCCGCCCTTGGCGGACTAGGGCGTGCGGGAGGATTGAATTTTTTCACCGCTAAGCAACGGGTTCTGAAGCGCCTAAGTCCATGGGTGGCCAATGAGAGGCGGATTCTCACTTTTCATTGGCACTTCATGGGCTTGGGCGGATCGGAGTCCGCCCCTCCTTGGTGAACGTAAGACCGCCCCAATCAAGCGCGACAAACTGCGAGGTAGCCACTGGTCTCAATTGCGCCGTTTCATGTACCCTGGCTGGCGGAAATTTCCTGGAGGATGGGTAGGTCGGCAGCGGCCCAAGTGAGATCACTGAAGTTTTCTGGGAGGCACCAGATGAGCTGCTCGTGTTCGACCGCTTGTAACTCGCCACTGATGATGCGGCAGCGAAACGGCAGCAGGCGGATGGTCCTATCGCCGTAGTTCCAAATCACCGGGCTGAGCGCGGCACCGACTTCCACCTGGACAGCCAGTTCTTCTAGCAACTCGCGGACGAGGGCGGATTCGGGCGACTCGCCGGGATCGACTTTGCCGCCCGGAAACTCCCACAAGCCGCCGAGATGTTTGCCGACCGGACGCAGGCAGGCGAGGAATTGTCCCGAGCCATTTCCGATCACTCCACAGACGACGTCTATCATAGTTCGACAGGCTGGGTGATTGGAGTGCCTGCGGTCAACTGGAGCGTAAGCAAAATCAGATCACAAAAAAACCGCCGGAGGGCTTCCGGCGGTTTTTTGAAATGATGGATGAGCTAGAAATTAGGCGAGGGTGCCTTCTTTTTTCTCATCGCCTTCCTTTTTCGCGTCGCCTTCTTTCTTGTCTTTGTCGCACTTGCCGCAATGGGCGAGGGTGCCTTCTTCTTTCTTCTCTTTGTCGCCCTTCTTGCACTTATCGCAATCCGCACCGGCGATCATGGTGCCTTCTTCTTTCTTTTCTTTGTCGCACTTCTCCTTGTCGCACTTGCCTTTTTCGCACTCGGCGGAGAATGCAGGAAGGACCATAAACGAGGCGCAAAGCGCGGTGAGTAGTAGTTTCATAGCTGTGGTTTGGTTGGTTTGGTTTTAATGTCGT
>JAYVEJ010000463.1:0-1572 GCA_043748885.1 Luteolibacter sp.
CCTCAAGGCATGCTTCCGCCCACTATGGCTGCCGCTTGTAATCTTCACGATCATTGGAGCGGCATTTAGCGGATACCGTTCGTCCGTGATCACGGTCGGCACAGTCTATCTAATAGGACTCGCGTACCGAGGCGGCGTCATCTCCATTCTCTTCGCTGGACTCGGCGGATTTGCCTCCATCGCACTCTTAGCAATAATTAATTTGATCCACCCACTGCCTCCAAACGTGCAGCGAGGACTCTCATTCATGCCAGGAACATGGGAAGAAAGATACACGGCCGACGCCACCGGATCGACAGACTGGCGGGTCGAAATCTGGCAGGAGGCACTTTTGACAGACCGCTGGATTAAGAACAAGTGGCTGGGTGATGGCCTAGGATTTTCCGCGCACGAACTCGCCAGCCAACTTAATGCGAGAGATACCAATGGTGTCGGAATCTCTGGATTCGACGCTCACCGCGAGACGATCTTGTCCAACGGCGACTATCACAGTACCTTAGTGAGCGGAGTCCGCACTGCTGGGGTCGTAGGCACTTTAGTGTTGATGCTTGCGACCTTCCGCCTTGCAGTTCATGCCCACCGGCTGATTCGCATCCACCGCCGTGATGAGTATTATCCGCTATGCCTCTTCGTGGGAATTCCATTGGTTGCAGCTCCCTTTTGGCTTATGATCGGGTCAAACAATTTCGGCCAGGTCGCCTCCACATTTGCCCTCGGCCTCGCCCTGACGCGACTTCTCGAAAACAATCTACCGGTGCCCGAACTGCGACCAACCGAGGCTGCGCGGTCCGCCTATCGAGCCCCCCGAAATCGCTCTTCTCCAGCCGCAACATCTGCATCCTAACAACCGATCACCCATCATTTGCCTGAATCTGGACAAGACCAAGCAGCCTACAAAGGAATGTTGAAAGCGACCTCCGCCATCGCGGGGGCCAAGCTGGTTACCATTATCATTTCGGTTGTTCGCACCAAGATTCTCGCGGTCATGTTAGGGCCAACGGGTATGGGTGTCGTGAATTTGGTATCAGCCTCTGTCGAGATGACACGAGTTCTATTTGCCTGTGGTCTCGACGGAGCCACCGTGCGAAAAGTCGCGACCGCCTCTGGAGACGATGATCCCGCGCTGCTTGACGAAGCTTATCGGATTGCGGCGAGGACCGCGCTCTTGATTGGTACGGTGGCGTGTGCGGCCCTTGCCATCGCCTCACCATTTCTCAGCACCAAGTTCCTCGGCACTTCGGATAATTTTTGGTGGTTCTTGGTCGCGGGTGGCTCACTCATTTTCACCCCGCTCTTGGGCGTGGAGTTGGCATTCTTACAGGGACTCAAACGGTCGCGGGATCTCGCGATTTGCCAAATCATCGCCTGTCTAGCAGGCACCGTGCTCACCGTGGCATTGGTCGCCATGATGGGGAAAATCGGCGGGATTCTTGCACTGCTCCCCGTTACTATCGGCTCGCTACTCATTCACAATCATTTCCTGAAACGCTACAGACCGAAGATCCCAACGCCACGACAGTTCAACCAGATCGTCGAGTCACGGAAACTAATCAAGCTCGGTTCTGGATTTGC
>JAYVEJ010000464.1:0-4360 GCA_043748885.1 Luteolibacter sp.
CCTCCTGCTAGACCCGCTCAGCCTTGATGTGTTGGAGGGGAAATTCGTCGATGGCGACGTGATCCAAGCCGGCATGGATGGCAGCCACCTTGTTTTCACCAAGTGACGAGGGAGCGTTAGAGTTTTCTAGCGGTTGAGCAGACCGGCGAATTTCCTGCGACCCGCCCATAGCAGATAGACGGCGAGCAGGCAGATCGCGATGAGCGCGGGATCTGCGAGACCCGCGCGGTTCGTGAGGAATATATGGAAGGCGAGGATGTTCAAAATGACCGGGCCGAGGAACAGCAGCCCGAGATTGCGGGTGAGAGGAATGGCGCACAAAATCCCGCCGATGAGTTCGCAGGCTTTTACGAAATTCATGTAGCCAGTGGGAATGATCGCGCCCATGAAAAGGGCCGAAGGCGATCCTGGCGGCGGTGGTGGCATGTCGGGCATCAGCTTGAAGAAATACATGAGTGAGAAGGCGATGAAGGCGAGGCCAAGCAGGCCGCCCGCGATGTTAGGTAGATATTTCATGGGGTATATTTGGGTTCAAGGTTTCACCGGAGCTTCCGCCAAACGTTTCAAATTGCCTAGGCATTTTTGAAACTGATATGTAGAGCTTGTCCCACAAGGGACTGCGGGATTCTGAGGTGTGCTTTAAACTAGCCGACCCACGCTTCGAACTCGGCGAACTGAAAAACTATGTCTCGAAAAAAGTGATGCTGAATGGTGTTTCATATAAGTCACCCGCATCCGCCAAGTGAAAGAAGTTATGCTTCCACTTTCATCGCGGCTGGCATGGGTTGCTCTTTTTTCATGAGTGCTTTGCGCATCTTGGCGAGGGCCGAGTTTTGCAACTGCCGGATCCGTTCGCGTGAAACCCCGAACTCGCGGCCCACATCTTCTAGCAGCATGGGCTTGAGACCATTGAGACCGAACCGCTCATCAATGATCCGCCGCTCGCGCTCGTTGAGGAGTGATAGTAATCCCCCGATCTGGTCGTGCAGGTTCTTGTCGGATAGAATTTCCAACGGGTCAGAAGCGGATTCATCGCTGATGATTTCGCCATACTCAGTGGCTTCACCGTCGTTGACTGGGGCGTCGAGCGAGGTCGGGCGCTGGGCGGCTTGCTTGAGCATCGCAATTTTTTGGCGCGGCAATCCAAGCTCCGTTGCGAGTTCCTCATCGGTCGGTTCGCGGCCGAGCGACTCTGCTAGAATCGAGGAAATCCGGCGCATCCGGGCGATCTTGTCCACCATGTGGATCGGCAAGCGAATCGTCTTCGACTGATTGGCCAAGGCGCGCTTGATCGACTGCTTGATCCACCATGCGCCGTAGGTCGAGAGCTTGCCGCCCTTCTCTGGGTCGAATCGCTCGACGGCATTCATCAGGCCGATGTTGCCTTCTGAAATCAAATCGCCCAGCGACAGTCCGTAGCCGGAGTAGTCGTGGGCGATCTTCACCACTAACCGAAGGTTCGCCCGAATCATGTGTGAGCGTGCTTCCTTGTCGCCATTTTTGATGCGTTCCGCGAGGTCGTTTTCCTCTTGGATTGTCAGGAGCGGGGTCTTGGAGATTTCCCGCAGATAGAGTTTCAAGCTGCTGTCAGAGTCGTAGGACATGATGATAATTGGTGGTTACGCCTGTGCATTCGCAGGATCAGCGCAGTTGGATTCAAAAAAGTGAATCGAATCCAAATTTTTTTTCCAGCTCGTTTTTTTGAATCTGATTTCCATTTGCCACCGAAAGCCTGTGTGAAGCCCGATCTCAATTCAGAGAAAGCGGCTTCACTAACACAACCCCAAACTACAACTATATGAAAAGCATGAAACCTCTGTTCAAATCACTCGTCTGTGTGCTCGGCCTCGTCGGTCTATCAGCCGGATCGCTATCCGCCGCAGAGAAGAAAGACATCGTCGATACCGCAGTCGCGGCCGGTTCATTTAAGACTCTAGCAGCCGCGCTCGGTGCTGCCGGTCTGGTCGATACCTTGAAGGGTCCTGGGCCTTTCACGGTGTTCGCACCCACCGATGACGCCTTTGCGAAACTGCCTGCTGGCACGGTCGAGACGCTGTTGAAGCCGGAAAATAAAGCCAAGCTCGTTGACATCCTCACCTATCACGTCGTCGCCGGGGATGTGAATGCCGAGGCCGCAATGAAGATGAAGGATGCCACCGCGCTCAATAAGAAGAAGATCATGCTCGAGGTGAAAGACGGCGCTCTTTATCTAAACAAATCGAAGGTCACCACCGCCGATGTGAAATGCTCGAATGGTGTCATTCACATCATCGACACCGTGTTGATGCCACCGATGGCTAAATGATCAATCGTTAGATCGTGGATCTCTGCCATGTGGAATTCTGTGACAGTTCCCCGTTTCCAAGCGCTCACGGCTTGGGAGCGGGGAAATTTTGCAATCCTCAAACCGCATCGCGGCTTGCGCTTGTCGTTGCTGGTAGATTCCCCGCAGATCCGCACAAGTAGTTTTGGACAAACCCGCGCCACTGCCTATCATCTGCCCTATCTGGTGAATCTACCCGAGCTAACAGCACCTGACGAGATCCTGCCGCGCGTCGCGGCTGGGGAGGCGCGTGCCATGAATCTCTGCATCACCCGCTACGGAGCCATCGTTTGGGCCATCGCCAAGCGTTACATCAAAGACAGCTCGGAAGCCGAGGATCTGGTGCAGGAAGTCTTCACCGAGATTTGGAAAAAGGCGGCTTCCTTTGATCGTGCCATCGCGTCCGAGTCCACCTTCGTCGGCCTGATTGCCCGCCGCCGGGCGATTGATTTTCTCCGCCGCCAAGGCCGTCAGCCCGGCTTCGAGCCGCTGGCCGCCGCAGAATCCTTGCCACTTCCCACTTCAGACACATCCTCTATCACCTGCGATCCAGAAACTGTTAAATCCTCCCTCGCCAATCTTCCGTCCGACACCCGCCAGCTCTTCCACCTGTTTTTCGAGGATGGCTTCACCCACCCCGAAATCGCCGAGCGCACCGGACTGCCGCTCGGCACCGTCAAGACCCGCCTCCGGCGCGGTCTCATCACCCTGCGCGAGCAATTGCAACGGATCGGCATCTCCAACAGCCAAGCCGCATCATGAACCCCTCCGATCAAAAACTCCGTTTTGACGAGCTCAGCGCCGGCCGCGCGATGGGGGATCTGGGCTTGGACGAAGCGCGCGAGATGGTCTTGTTAGGCGGCCAACTCGGCATCGACTCCGATCTTGCGTTTGAGTTGTTAGCCGCAGCCATTGAGGTGGAGTTCCTTCAAGCAGCGGCTGCGCGACTGCCAGCCAACTTGGAAGCGCGCTTGCGCCAGTGTGCTGATGCCTTATCAAAACAAACGGCCATCATCACTCCGCAAGTCCCAGCCTGGCAAAAGACGATTCGCAATCCGCTCATCGGTTGGGCCGCAGCAGCAGCCATCGCGATCTTCGCGGTGCTCAGTTCGCAAAATGAGCCTCAGATTTCTCCCGCTCAAGCCGAAGCCAAGCTCCGCACCGAAGCGCGTGATTTGATCGAACGGAAATTCGCGGGCCTCGGCACATTCAAGAACGCAGGCGGCAAAGTCGTCTGGAGCGACCACCTCCAGGAAGGTTACATGACTCTAACCGGCATTCCCGTCAATGATCCGAAAAAGGCGCAATACCAGCTCTGGATCGTCGATCCCAAGCGCGACGAAGCGCCCGTCGATGGCGGCGTCTTCGACATCCTCACCGACGGTTCGCCGGTGGTGGTGCCGATCGCCGCCAAGTTGGCCCTAACCAACCCGCAGATGTTCGTGATCACCCTCGAACAACCCGGCGGCGTGGTGAAATCCAAGCAGGAAAAAGTCGTCGCGCTGGCGAAGGGCTAGCAGGAGTGCGCGAAGCTCTGCTCGCGCCGAGGTAGATTCGGCTCTGCCGGATGTGGTGCGGAGCTCTTCTGGCGGTAGAGAAGACGAAGAAGCTCCGCGCCACATGGAGCAGAGCTGCCATCTGCCGCCGGCGGCAGCAAAGCGTGCCGCACTCCAGAGCTTGCTTGCCACAGGGGCAGCTCCCAAACTCCCCGCATGAGCGACGTGATGATTGAAACAATAGACCTCCACCGCAGCTACCGGATCGGGCGGAAATCCATCGAAGTGCTGCACGGGATCGACCTCAACATCCACCGCGGCGAGAAGGTTTTCCTCTGCGGCCCGAGCGGCGCGGGCAAGACGACTTTGCTCTACACCCTCGCCGGACTGGAGCATCCGGAAAAAGGCCGCGTCCACATCGATGGCACCGACCTCTACGCCCTCGGCCGCCGCGAGCAGGCGCGCTTTCGCAACCAACGGATCGGCTACGTTTTTCAAAACTATCATCTGCTGCCGGAACTAACTGCCTTGGAAAACGTCG
>JAYVEJ010000465.1:0-1568 GCA_043748885.1 Luteolibacter sp.
CCGTTGGAGAGATCATTGGTCCATTTCGAACTGTCGCTCCAGTTGCCGCCGGTCCCGGTGGTCCAGGTAAAGTCCGTAGCGACCGCACCTAGGGTGACCGTCACGGTGTAGTCTTGGGTGGAAAGATCCTCTGCCGTAACGGTGTAGGTCTGCGGGCTGGTGAAGTTCCGCGCAGTGCCGGAAGCTGGGCTGCTGGTGGCCAGGGCGGAAATCGTATAGGTCGGGGCGAGCGCGGTGACGTCGGTGCCAAGTGGCAGGGTCACGCTGATGTTGGTGCCGGAAATGATCGCATCAGGCTGGCCCGGAAATAGGAAGGTCAGGATGTTCTTGGCCGAGCTGATCGCTGGCGTGCCAGTCACTGGCGGGGAGGAATAGGCGCTCGTGCCTACGGAATTGATGGACTGCACCGAGAACTCGTAGGGCGTGCCACCGGTCAAGCCGGTGACGAGGTAGGGCGATGTCGGAACCGGCAACACCTGCACCACGGATGTCAGAGTATTCCTCACCGAGACATTGTAGCTCTCTGCGTTGGTCGCGGTCCAACTCACGCTCATCGAAGTTGCGTTCACAGGCGTGATGGTCACCCCGGTCGGCACCGTCGGTGCTGGCAGCGCGGGATAAGTGGTGGTCACCGCATATTTAGCCGCCAGGTAAGCGCCCACTGCATTGGCCTCGGTGGAGGTCAGGATTCGGTTGTAGAGCAGGAACTCGGGGATATCGCCGTTCAATTGCTGGCCGTTGCCGGGACGGTCGCCGATGATCCAGTTTTGGCCGCTGCCGGAGTGGAAATTACCGCCGGCGTTGCTGCCAATCACTGCCCCGTCACTCAGAAATCGATAGATTCCGCTGCCGCTTTCCATGGCGAAGACATGCGAACCCGTTTGCGGCCAGGCTGCATAGGTCATGCCTTGGCGGTTATCGCGGAAGACACCGGGCACGGCTTCGCTCCATGTGTTGGCCACCCAGCGGGAATCGGTGTTGCGGTTATCGAACAGGTTGTAACGCCCGTCGGAAGTGATCGTCGAGACCGCGAACATCGAACCGGCGGTGGGGAAATTCGAACTAATATCGCCAAGCTCCAGCTGTGAGCCAGCATCGTCGTTGACCTGAGTGAAGCGCAGCACGGGCTTGCCGCCCACGCCGCTGGCAATGTACTTCGGCTGATCACCGGTGACGGCTTGAGTGGCATTTTTGGAGTTGCCGCTGCCATCGTTCCACTGTTTGACAAAAGTGTCCGCACCCGCGAGCCGGACCTGGTTGGTGTCGGCGGGGTTCACCCGATCGGCCGCAAGCCAAACCACCAAACCGCTGGTGACGGGCGGACGAGAATCGGTCTTCACCGTGACGGTATAGACTTTAGAGGAGGAGTCCTCGGCGGTGATCGTGTAAGTTTGCGTGCTGGTGAAGTCCCGTGCCGTGCCCGAAGCCGGGCTGCCAGTGGCGAAGGCGGAAACCGTGTACGTCGGCGCAAGCGCGGTCACGGCCGCACCCACCGGCAGGATCACGCTGATGTTGGTGCCTGAAATGGTGGCATTAAGCTGGCCTGGAAAAACAAAGGTCAGAATGTC
>JAYVEJ010000466.1:0-4353 GCA_043748885.1 Luteolibacter sp.
TTGGGCGTGAAGTATTGGCCGCCCTTTTTCCCCTCCGCCAGGGCGAATTGGCCGAGGAAGTATTCGTAAACGTGGCCGAGGATGTCCTTCGCATGAAGATCCGCGTGCTGGAACGGGATGGTGGCGATGAGGTCGATGAGCCCCGCAAGGTTTTCCTGTGGGATTTGAAGGCGGACATAGTCCTTGTTCAAAACATTCTTGAGCTTGGGGTTCTCCTTCTCCACCGCCTCCAGCGCGTCGTCGATGAGCTTGCCGGTGGAGGTGATTTTATACGGGTGGGCGAGACGCCCACTCTCCTTGATTTCCGTGCCCGCCGGGAGCTTGGCGGAGTCCTGCAAGGTCTTCCACCGCGCCAGCGCCGGCACCCAGAAGACGTTTTTCTCGATGTAGTAGTCCCGCTCCTCCAGCTCCCGGTGGATCGCCTCGTCATATTGGGCGGGCTTGTCGTAGCTGGCCGGGTCCACGAAGAAGTCGTTTTGCGGGTCTTTAAGCATCGCCTCGATTTCCGCCTGCCGCTGGGCGAACGAGTCGGAGACGTATTTGAGGAAGATCAGGCCGAGGACGGCGTGCTTGTAAACCGCAGCGTCGAGATTGGAGCGGAGCTTGTCGGCAGAGGTCCAGAGCTTCTTGTCGAGCTCGCGGAGAAAGGTCTGGGAGGAGGTGTGGGGCACGGGGGAAGAAATTCTGAAAAGCTGAGATGCTGAAATGGAAGAGGTTTCTAGATCGGGAGACTAACTAGCAGGAAACGGACGGGAAGGAGAAAGGGCGTGAATTTCCGGGGGTGAGCCGGGGGAACAACAGGCAGTCGGCGGCCACCCAGCGAGGGGTGACCGCTTGTCGGGAGTTTTACGCCGGGTCCGGGGCGGGCGCGGGTGGTGCGGCGGCGCGACGCGGAGCGCGCTGGATGTGGGAGGCAGTGTGCCATTTGGCCAAGACTTCGGGGTCGCGGCGGAAGCGGTTGGTGACGGAGGTGCCGAGGGCTTTGAGGAGCTCGCGGCCTTCCTTGATGAGGGCGCGGATGCGGGCGGTGTCGCCGGTGGCGTCCTGTTGGTCCTCGTCTTGTTCATCGCCTTTGCCGCCGATGGCGGTGAGGTCGTCTATGAGATCTTGGACGAAGCCGGGATCGAGGGCGTAGGCGACGAACTTGGCGACGACGGCGGGATCCTCGAGGTTTCCGAGGAAGGTGGCGGCGTCGGCGAGGGTATCGCGCTGGGTATTTGTGCCGAGGCGGAAGGAGGCGGCGAATCCGGGTTCCTTGAGGGCGATGGTGTCGGCGGTGCCGGCAATGACGACGAGATCCTCGCGGACTTCCGCGACGAGGGCAGCCTTGCCGCCGGTGGCGGGACTGGCGGGGACGCCGGGGCTGAGGTTGGGTTTACCAATTTTTACGAGCAGCGGATCGACACGAGCGCAGTCCTTGGCTCCCTCGCTGCCGGTGGAAAAGGAGGCAGCATAGTTGATTACGAAGGTGGAGACGCCTTCCAGCGCCTGATAAACGGCATAGTCCTTGGTGTTCATTGTGGATGGGTTGATGACCGGCGGGTAATTCTGCCGGAGTGATCCTTTGACTATCTGAAATATCGCGGGGGGCAATGTTCTTTCTCGTGATGACCGGGAAGCGTGTTCATTCTGAACGCTGGCTGTGGCGGACATCCTGTCCGTCGTCGCCATGCGATCACCAGATCCGTCGAACTTGGGTTTGACCATGGATCGCCCGCCGGAACGCAAATTGAATGAATCATTGAAAATCAATGAAATGCGCGGACGAAAGTGAATGTGGACAGATTTTGAAGTGAATATGGACAGGGCCGAAGTGAATGTGGAGAAAGCCGAAGTGAACGTGGACAAGGCGGGAGTCGATGTGGACGAGACTGGAGGCAATGTTCCCCACGGCGGACCCAACGTTGACTGGATCGGACACGATGTGGACGACGCTGGAGGCAAGGTGGATGGTGCCGAATGCCATGTGGGCGGCACTGGACGCATTCTTGGAGGATCCGAAGATCCCCCTGCCAACCGCTTGGAAACCCTTAAAGGCAACCGGCATTGCCAATTGAGCATCTGGATCAACCAACAATGGCGCATCTGCTTCCGCAGGAAAGATCGAGATGCTCACGACGTCGAAATCACCGATTACCACTCAACTCCTAACCTCCGTCTGCCGTTACGACGAACGCTTCCGTGAACAGCACCACTTCCACCGCTGGCGGCGACCTATTTGCGCTTGTTGGAAATTCTTACTACCGCTAGCTTGCGCCGTGGTTGATCACTTCCAAGAACCGCTAAAAAAAAGAGTGGGGGGCAGTTTGTCCAAACTGCCGCCGCTGCAACGACTGGAAATGCTGCGCCGCAACGCGTGGATGATCCGGCAGAAACCTTGGTCTCCCCCCTCCGATGATGGAACCCACGTTCGAAAAGTTGTTGGTCTTGCTCGCTGACGCGGGCGTGAACTTCATCGTGGTAGGTGGCATCGCTGTCTCCATCCAGGGCTATGTCCAACTGACTGAGGTTGTGGATCTACTCATTGATGACAGTGCTTCCAATGTGAAACGGCTGTTGGACCGGCTGGCCAGTTACGGGGAAGGCTTCGCGCGAGAACTCTCGCCGGAAGATTTTAATGATGAGGAGGGAGCGATCCGAATCGTCGAGGAAGCGGAGCAATGCCAGATCGACATTTTCACCCGCATGTCGGGTCGGCGATATTCTGACGTGATCGAAGACGCGGATCGGTTCGCAGCAGGCGGCTATCAGATCGCTGTGGCATCCAAGGCTTCGCTGATCGGCTGGAAGTCGGAGTCGGTTAGAGAAAAGGACCAGTTCGATGCGCAGGCGTTGCGCCGATTGCAGGAAAATCCTCGGGCGTTTGATTGATCCGAAGATGGCATTCAGGGGACGAGACGTCCATGCACCCTATTCCGCGCTCCGTAGTGCAATCACCAACGCATACTGGCCTGAAGCTTGCTTAATGCACGGCCACCCATTTAGACCGTCCACCACCCACCATGCCCAACCTCAAAGACAAAATCGGCTTCACTGCCAACGGCCCTGCTATCGCCTCACCTGCCGAAGAAAATCGGCTGCGGGAATTCGTGAATTTGAAGCTGGCGGCACGCGGCTATCCGATTGTGGGCGACGAGGCGGACTATCCGTTCCTCGATCTCGGGCGCTCGTTGATCGCCAATTTCCTGGAAAAAACGCGACTCCTCTCGGACTACTTGTGCCCGGCGGATGCGTCGATTGATGCGTTTCTGCGGGACTATCTGGGCCGTGAAATCATGGCGGAAGTGTTCCCGGATGCGGGGCATTTGCTGCCCGCCGCGCCGTTGATTGTGGAACGGCATGGCATTGCGCGGATGTTGTCGCTGCCGCCGGATGAGGATGAATTCAAGTCGTCGATCCTGAGTTCCTACCGAGTCTATCAGGGAGTGTGCCACAATCCGGCGAGTGACCGGCGGACGACCGAGGGAGTTTTCCATGTGGCGGAGGGCGGCTTGCCGATCCCAGCGGACAAGAAGGCGGTGCCGAAAGGCGTGTTTGCGCGCTTGTTAAAGCATGCTCTAACCCCGCCGCAGGAAATCATGACGCTGCCCTTCACGGGGACCAGTGAGAATCCGGCGAAGGTGTTTGTCTCGCTGCTACTGCGGCCAGTGGTGGCTCCGGAAGTGCCGGGCGTGTCTGCGGAAAAGTCGATGGAGACCCGCTTCTTCGCGCCGGGAAATCTGGTGAGCAACCTCGATTTCGTGGAGAGCATTTTCGGCAATGCCGGTGATCCATTTTTACCCGACAACGACGCCCGCCTCGACTCGAAACATTGGTCCGGCCACACCGGCTGCGTGATCCTCGCGCCGCATCTGGTCACCACGAACAAGAAAGCTCTCGGGCTTCCTAACATCGCCGACGCCACCGACCGCCAGAAGGCCGAAGGCATGTGCTGGACCACGCCGGACGAACTCTACAACGACGGCGGCGCGTTCAAAATCACCTGCCGCGACAAGCGCGGAATCATCGTGACGATCATCGCGGACAACTACTACGGCTACTGCAAGAAGGAGGTGAAAACCCAGCTCAGCTATGCGGCGAACCTGTTCGGCAACGCGGAGGAAGAGCACGCTGGCGGAGCGATCGCGTTCCCGAGTTTCGATCTCGGCGAGGACTTTTCACTCAGCGATTATTCGCGCCCGGTGGACCACAAATTTGCCGAAGGCTTCACCACTCGCTATCACGAAATCTTCGACCTCCAGCCCGAGGGCTACGGCATCGACAAACAGTTCGCCGACATTTTTTACGTGCCGGAGGATGTCCACATCGACCTGCACAGCCAGTCGGTGACGTGGAAAAATGCCAGTGGCCCGC